>NZ_JBDOQQ010000009.1:0-247636 GCF_039839775.1 Roseomonas sp. CAU 1739 | reverse complement strand
GCCGAAGCGGCCGCGCGCGATGCAGCGGCCCGCGAGGCGGCCGCCCGAGACCAGGCGGCGCGTGATCAGGCAGCCCGCGACCGCGTTGCCGCCGAGGCTGCAGCGCGTGACGCCGCTGCCCGGGAACAGGCCACGCGCGAACAGGCGGCGCGCGAGCAGGCGGCGCGCGCCCAGGCCGAGCGCGACCGGCTGGCGCGCGAACAGGCTGCCCAACAAGCGGCGCGTGACCTTGCGGAACGCGACCGCCTTGCCCGCGACCAGGTGGCACGGGAGCAGGCGGCAAGGGATCAGGCCGCGCGCGACCAGGCTGCGCGCGACCAGGCGGCTCGGGATCAGGCCACACGCGACCAGGCGGCGCGTGACCAGGCGGAGCGCGACCGCATCGCCCGCGAGCAGGCGCAGCGCCCGCAGCCGCCCGTCGCGCGGCTCGACCTGAGGGCGGCGGCGCAAGCGATCGCCGTGTCCACCCCCTGCTCGCTGATTGCCTGGTCGGTGACGGATCGCAGCCTGACTCTGGCCGGCGTGGTGCGGCGCGGCGACGAGGCGACGATCCGCCAGGCCCTGGCGCAGCGCGGCGTGCCGGAGGATGCGGCGCGACTGGAACTGACCCCCTTCGATGGGGATTTCTGCGAGGCGCTCGACCTGCTGCGCCCGTTGCTCGGCCCCGCCGGGGTGGCACCCACCGTATCGGTCATCGGCCGCCTTCCGCTGCAGAAGGAGGAACTGATGCGGCTCGACGTGCAGATGCCCGAATGGCCGGCGCATCTCTACGTCGCCTACTTCATGCATTCAGGGGAGGTGGCGAACCTGGTCCCGTCCACGCTGCAGCAGGCGAGCGCGCAGGTCCGCCTGGGTGAACCGCAGGGCAACTTTCCGGGCTGGGTCGTCGATGAACCCTACGGCACTGACCTTGCCGTCGTCATCGCGTCCGACCGGCCGCTGTTCGGGACGAGCCGGCCGGTGGTGGAAGCGCAGGCCGCCTATATCTCGGCACTGGCTGCGGCGCTGCGCACGGCGCGAGCGAATGGCACGCGCGTCGTCGTCCGGCCGGTGGTGGTGGAGACCGTGGCGCGGCGCTGACGACGCGCCATGCCTGCCACGCCCCATCAGGTGACCATGGAACACGAGCGTTCCAGGCGCATCGGCCGGGCCGGCGTGTGCCCGACCCATCATTCGCCTTCCACGCCCGCCTGCGGTGCCATGCACCAACTCCCCGCGGTCCAGGGACCCGTTGGTCCCTGGCGGGGTGGCTTGGAGGGGCAGCGCCCCTCCAATCCCGCGCGTCACCGCCGGCACGACATTGCGCCTCTACGGCCGCCCTGAGATCCGCCCCCAGCGCGCCAGCATCAACACCGCGACCATCCCGGTCCCGGCGCCGAGTCCGATCCAGACGCCGATCGGCCCCATCCCCGCCAGATGGGCCAGCGCCAGCCCGCAGGGCAGGCCGATCCCCCAATAGCCGAGTGCGGCAAGCAGCATCGGGATGCGCGTGTCCTTGCGCCCGCGCAGCGCACCGGTGGCGACCACCTGGATCCCGTCGCCGAGCTGGAACAGCCCCGCCACCACCAGAAGCGTCGCGGCCAGCACCATGGCGTCGCCCGCACCGGGCAGACCGGGGTCGAGGAACAGTGCCGCGATTGCCGGCGCCGCCATCAGCAGCAGCATCGCCATCGCCGCCATGAAGCAGGCCCCAAGCCCGATCGCGACCCAGCCCGCGCGCCGCGCGGCGCCCATATCCCCTGACCCGGCGGCCAGGCCCACGCGTGCCGTGGCCGCCTGTGCGATGCCCATCGGCACCATGAAGGTGGCCGAGGCGGTTTGGATCGCGATGGCATGCGCGGCGGCCGCGAAGGCCCCGAACCAGCCCATGGCGAAGGCGGCCGCGCTGAACACCCCGATCTCGAGCAGCATGGAACCGGCGATCGGCAGGCCGACCAGCAGAACCTCCCGCAGGGGTGCGAGGCGTGGCCGCCAGACGCGGCCGAGCAGGCGGAAGCGGCGGAACACGCGGTCGCGTTGGATCAGCACCACAAGCGCGACCAGCATCAGGCCATCGACGATGGCCACGGCGAGCCCGGCCCCACGCACGCCGAGCCCGGCGGGGAAGATCAGGGTCCAGGCGATCGGCAGGTTCAACGCCACCGCGCCGAAGGACACCCACATCGCCGCCGCCGGGCGTTCCATGGCCGCGAGGAAGCCGCGCAGTGCCACGAAGGCGCAGAAGGTCGGCATGCCGAACATCGCGCCGCGCACGTAGTCCTGCGCCAGCAGCGCGAGGGCGGGATCCTGGCCGAGCGCCCGGAGCACCGCCGCGGCCTCCCACATCAGCGGCCAGGTCGCCAGGATGGACAGCGCCGAGGCCCAGAGAGCGGCGCGTGTCCCCTGGCGCATGCGCCGCATCCAGCCTCGCCCGACCCCGCCGGGCAGGCGTGCCGCGCCGCGGCATTGCGCCTGCACCGGCGCCGCTGCCAGGGCCAAGCCAAATCCGGGGGCGAGCAACGCAAAGAACAGGCTCGACCCCAGCACGCCGGCGGCCAGCGCATCGGTGCCGAGCCGCCCGAGCAGCATCGATTCGGTTACCACCAGTGCCATCTGCGACAGGTTTGTCAGCACGATCGGGCCCGACAGCGCGAGCGTCGCCCAGATCTCCGCGGCCCATCGCGGCCGCGCCATTGTTGTGTTCCCGGCGTCCATTGCCCGCGGTGTACAGCGTGGCGACGAAAGGCGCGACCTCGCCGGATCGCGGACCGCGGCGCTGCGGCGCCTTGCGCGAAGGCCAGCGGGCAGCATGGCTGGCGCCTCCGCGGCATTGCCGCGTGGTCTGGAGCCATCAACAGCGCAGACGCACAACCCCGACGGCTCGACACCGTGCGGCCCACGTGGAGCGCAAGGCGCGACCGTGCGCAAACCATCAACCGCCACCAGAGCGCCAGCCCACGGCGCGAAGGCAAGCGGCCCGATTGGGCCGCGTCCGCCGACTGAGGGACCAAGCCACGACTCCGGGTGGCCCATTTCATGGGCCGCCCGGGGCGCGCTATCTATGCGGCAAGACCGCAACGAGGCCGCCATGCACCGACGTGCCCTGATCGCCACCCCGATGATCGCGCCCCTGCTGGCGTCCACCGCCTCCGCCCAGACGGCGGCCATCATCACCGAGGAGTACATGGTCCCGACCGGCGATGCCGGCATCGAGATCTTCCTGCGCAACAAGCGGCAGGAGACGATGACCGCTTATTCGCCCGCGCGCACGCTGCTGTTCGTCCATGGCGCGACGCCTCCGGCGCATACCACTTTCGACATCCCGCTCGGCGGGCTGTCCTGGATGGACTACATCGCGGGGCGCGGCTTCGATGTGTGGTGCCTCGACATCCGCGGCTATGGGCGGTCCACGCGGCCGCCCGAGATGGCCCAGCCACCCGAGGCCAACCCGCCGATCGTGCGCGGCGATGTCGCGATCGCCGATATCGGCACGGCGGCGGCCTTCATCCGGTCCCACCGGTCCCTGCCGCGCATCATGCATATGGGCTGGTCGTGGGGCAGCACGCTGATGGCGCGCTTCGCCGCCGACAACCCGACACTTGTGGAACGGCTGGTGCTGTTCGCACCGCCCTGGCTGCGCGACAGCCCGAACCCGGCCGCGGTCGGCGTGGGGGAGACACTCGGCGCGTATCGCAGCGTCACGCAGGCGCAGGTGCGGCAGCGCTGGATGAACGGCGTGCCCGAGGCGAAGCGCGCCGGGCTGATCCCGCCGGGCTGGTTCGAACACTGGGCCGGCGTGACCTGGGCGACCGACCCCGAGGGCCTGCGCCGCAACCCGCAGGTGCTGCGTGCGCCAAACGGCGTGCTGGTGGACGACCGGGAATACGCGCAGGCCGGCCGGCCCTATTGGGATCCCGCCAAGGTCACGGCGCCGACCCTGCTGGTCGTGGCCGAATGGGATCGCGACACGCCGCCGGCGATGGCCGCGGCGATCTTCCCCCTGCTGGTCAACAGCCCAGGCAAGCGCCTGGTGATGCTGGGTGAAGGCACCCACACCATGCTGATGGAACGCAATCGTGGGGTGCTGTTCCAGACGGTGCAGGGCTTCCTCGAGGAAGCGCCGGCCGCCTGAAGGTCTTCATGGTCCTGCAATGGGTCCGGGTGCATTGTGCGGCCGCCGCCGATCCGGCGGCTGATCACGGATGATCCGCATGACCGCTCGTCGCGCCCTTTTCGGCCTTGGTGCCGCCGCCGTCGCCACCGCCTTCGCCTTTGGCTTCGCCGGTGCGGCTCAGGCACAGACCACCGACCCGTCCTTCCGGCTGAACAACCGGTCGAACACCACGATCATGGAGGTCTATGTCTCGTCCTCCCAGAACAGCAACTGGGGCCAGGACCTGCTGGGGACCAACGTGCTGGCCGCAGGCCAGACCTTCATCGTCCGGCTGCCCAATGGCCAGTGCGTGAACGACATCCGCATTGTCGTCGAAGGCGGGCAGGCCACGGAACGGCGCAACATCAACACCTGCGAGCTGACCGACATCAACTTCCCGTAGGCTTCCTATCCGCCATGCCGGAGGTCGAATGCCGCGACCTCCGGCACCGGCATGCCATGTCCCCGGACACCGGGCGCAAACCCCCCCGTTCAGGACCAGCCTGGCCCGACGCGTGGCGAGCCGCCTTCAACGCCCCGGCATGATTCAATGCCGCATACCAATGACATCAGGCGGCGGGCGCACCGCATCCGCGATCCCTGTCTTCGCCCCACGCCCTGCCGCATCGGCGGCAGATAACGGTTTGGGCGCGGCCGCACCGCGTACTCACCAATCGCGGCGGGGCCGCGCTGCCAACACCGTGACGAGGCAGGGTGGTGCCACCACCAGCGACGGCCGGGGCGGCGGCGAGCCGAGGCGTTGCTGGTCACGCCAATTGACAGCCCCGTCGGCACCGACCCAGGCTTCCCTTCCAAGAAACCGGAGGGAAGCGCCATGGCGGACCAGGATCAGACCAAGCGGCCGTTCAAGCTGCGCAGCCAGCGCTGGTTCAACGACCCGACCGATCCTGGGATGACCTCGCTGTATATCGAGCGGCAGCTGAATTTCGGCATGACGCGCGACGAATTGCAGTCGGGGCGGCCGATCATCGGCATCGCGCAGACCGGGTCCGACATCGCGCCCTGCAACCGGCACCACATCGCGCTGGCCGATCGTGTGAAGGCCGGCATCCGCGACGCCGGCGGCGTGCCGCTGGAATTCCCCGTCCACCCCATCCAGGAAACGCTGAAGCGGCCGACCGCGGCACTCGATCGCAACCTGCAATACCTCAGCCTGGTCGAGGTGCTGCACGGCTACCCGATCGACGGCGTGGTGCTGACCACCGGCTGCGACAAGACGACGCCGGCGCAGCTGATGGGCGCGGCCACCGTCAATATCCCCGCCATCGCACTGTCCGGCGGGCCGATGCTGGATGGGTATTGGCAGGGGCGGCTCGCCGGGTCCGGCACCATCGTGTGGGAGGCGCGCAAGAAGCTCGCCGCCGGCGAGATCGACAACGACACCTTCATCGAGATGGTGGCGGCGAGTGCGACGAGCGTCGGGCATTGCTCGACCATGGGCACCGCATTGTCGATGAACTCGCTGGCGGAAGCCGTGGGCATGTCGATCACCGGCTGCGCGGCGATCCCCGGGCCATACCGGCAACGCGCGCAGATGGCCTATGAGACCGGCCGGCGGATCGTGCGGATGGTGGAGGAGAATCTCCGCCCCTCCGACATCATGACCAAGAAGGCGTTCGAGAATGCGGTCGCGGTTGCCTCGGCGATCGGCGCGTCATCGAACTGCCCGGTGCATATGGTAGCAATCGCGCGCCACATGGGCGTCGATCACACGGTCGAGGACTGGCAGCGCGTCGGCGCCGACATCCCGCTGCTGGTGGATTGCCAGCCGGCCGGGCGTTTCCTGGGCGAGGCCTTCTATCGCGCCGGCGGCATTCCTGCGGTGATGAAGCAGTTGCTCGATGCCGGGCTGATCCATGGCGACGTGATGACGGTGACCGGCAAGACCGTCACCGAGAACCTCGCCGCCATCCCCGCCGCCGATCCGGAGGTGATCCGCCCGCTGTCGAAGCCAATGAAGGAACGCGCGGGCTTCGTCGTGCTGTCCGGCAACCTGTTCGACAATGCGGTGATGAAGATCAGCGTGATCGACAAGGATTTCCGCGCGCGCTTCCTGTCCGACCCGCCCGATGTATTCGAGGGCAAGGTCGCCGTCTTCGAGGGCCCCGAGGATTACCACGCGCGCATTGAGGACCCGGCGCTGGGCATCGACGACAAGACCGTGCTGGTCATCCGCAACTGCGGCCCGGTCGGCTATCCCGGCGCGGCCGAGGTGGTGAACATGCAGCCGCCGGCATCGCTGCTGAAGCAGGGTGTCACGACGCTGCCGACCATAGGCGACGGGCGGCAGTCGGGCACCTCGGGGTCGCCCTCGATTCTGAATGTCTCGCCGGAAGCGGCCGTCGGCGGCGGGCTGGCGCTGCTCAAGGACGGCGACCCGATCCGCATCGACCTCAACACGCGCAAGGTGGATGTGCTGATCCCGGCGGAGGAACTCGCCGCGCGGCGCGCGGCGTGGAAGGCGCCGGAATTGCTGAACAAGACGCCGTGGGAGGAGATCTACCGGAACTCCGTCGGCAGCCTCGGGACGGGTGGCTGCCTGGAGCCGGCAACGCTGTACCTGAACATCCTCGAGACGCGCGGGGAGAGCCGGCACAATCATTGAGGGGGCGGGAGAGACCCCTTCGGCAGGTCGTTGCGGCGCCAGGTGGATGGAGAGGGGCGCCGCCCCTCTCCAGACCTCACCCCGCCAAATGCCAGGGGGCATTTGGAATGCCGGTTCCTGGCGCCTGGCACCGAGGAACATCTGCTTCGTCGCCGCGCGTTTCGTGCGCGAGGCCGGGTCTCGGACTGATCTCCACAGCCACGCAATAGGCCAAAGCCCCGCGGTCCAGGGGCCCGCAGGCCCCTGGTGGGGTGAGGTTCGGAGAGGGGCAAGGCCCCCTCTCCGAGGCGCCCTACTCCGCCGCGCTGTCCATCACCGCCGCATGCCGGCTCGCCGGCCGCGCCAACCCCAGATTGTCCCGCAGCGTCGTCCCTTCATACGCCCGCCGCACCAGCCCGCGCTCCTGCAGAATCGGCACGACCTGGTCGACGAAGGCATCGAACTGCCCCGGGAAGAACGGCGGCATCAGGTTGAAGCCATCTGCCGCACCCTCGCGGAACCACTGCTCCATCGTGTCCGCCACCTGCCCCGCGCTGCCGACCACCATCAGATGGCCGCGCGCGGCGGCGACGCGATAGCACAGGTCGCGCAACGTCAGCCCCTCGCGCCGCGCCGTGTCCAGCAGCAGTCTCGCCCGGCTTTTCAGGTGGTCGCTCTCGGGCAGGTCCGGCACCGGGCCATCGAGGTCGAAGCCCGACATGTCCGTCCCCAGCCGGTCGGACAGCACGGTATTGGCCTGCTTCATGTCGAGGGTGCGGTTCAGCTCGGCGAACAGCGCGCGCGCCTCGGCCTCATCGCGCCCGATGATCGGCATGAAGCCGGGCATGATCTTCAGCTCGTCCTCGCGCCGGCCGTGCTGGGCGAGTTGCGACTTCAGGCGGCGATAGAAATCGCGCGCATCGTCCAAGCTGTTCTGGGCGGTGAACACCACCTCGGCCGTGCGTGCCGCCAGCGCCTGGCCGGGCGCGGAACTGCCCGCCTGGATGATGACGGGATGGCCCTGCGGGCAGCGCGGCAGGTTCAGCCCGCCGGTGACGGTGAAGTACTGGCCGTGGAAGTCCGGCACGTGCAGCGATCCGGGACGCACGAAGGTGCCGCGCTCCTTGTCCATCACGAAGGCGTCGTCGTCCCAGGAATCCCACAATTGCAGGCAGGCTTCGACGAACTCGTCGGCAATCGCGTAGCGGTCGGCGTGCGACGGGTGCTCGCGGCCGAACACCTTGCCGTTCTTGGGATAGGAGGAGGTCACCACGTTCCAGGCCGACCGCCCGCCGGACAGGTGGTCGAGCGACGCGAAGGCGCGCGCGACGTGATAGGGCTCGGAATAGGTGGTCGATGCGGTGGCGGCGAGGCCGAGATGCGTCGTGTGGGCCGAGAGCACCGAGAGCAGCGTCAGCGGCTCGAACTTGCCGATCGAGGAGGGGTGTTCGGCGTAGCCGGTGGCAAAATTGTCGGCGAGGAAGAACATGTCGAACTTGCCGCGCTCCGCGGTCGCGGCGATGTGGCGCATCAGCGCGATGTCCGGCCCGCCCGGAATGGCGTCCGGGTGGCGCCAGCCGGCCACGTGATGCCCGGCCGCCTGGACGAAGACGCCAAGCCGCATCTGCCCGTCCGAATGTCCTGCGCCCATCGTCGTGGCTCCTCTCATTCCCCGAAAGGAAGGCGCCCGCCGGGTAGTTGCGTCAAGCCGCTGCCGCGCCCGAACGGCCGCGGCAGCGAGGTCGCAGGCTTCGGTTGACGCCACCCGGCACCGCTGCCCACTCTCGGCGACAATTCAGGGGAGGACGGCCATGGCCGGCAGGCTGGCAGGCAAGCGCGCGCTGGTGACGGCGGCGGCGCAGGGCATCGGGCGCGCGGCCGCATTGGCCATGGCAGCGGAAGGGGCCACGGTGATCGCCACCGACCGCGACGCCGCCAAGGTCGGCCAGCTCGGGGCGCGCGGCATCATGCACCTGCCGCTCGACATGCTGGACGATGCGGCGGTGGACCGCGTGGCCAAGGAAGCCGGCCCGATCGACGTGCTGTTCAATTGCGCGGGCTTCGTGCACCAGAACACCATCCTGACCTGCACCGACGAGGACTGGGATTTCGGCTTCGGGCTGAATGTGCGCGCCATGTGGAAGATGGCGCGCGCCGTGCTGCCCGGCATGATCGAGCGCCGGCATGGCGCCATCGTGAACATGTCCTCGGCCTGTTCCTCGGTGAAGGGTGCGCCGAACCGCTTCCTGTACGGCACCACCAAGGCGGCGGTGATCGGGCTGACAAAATCCATCGCGACCGAGTACGTGACGCAGGGAATCCGCTGCAACTGCCTGTGCCCCGGCACGGTGGACACACCATCATTGCACGACCGTATCGCCGACAATGCCGCCGCCGCCGGGTCCGTGGAAGCGGCGCACGCCGCCTTCGTCGCGCGCCAGGCGATGGGCCGGCTCGCCACCGCCGAGGAGATCGCCGCGCTGGTGGTCTATCTCGCGGCGCCCGAGAGCACCTTCGTCACCGGCCAGGCCATCGTCATCGACGGCGGCTGGACGCTGTAGCTTCCGGCTGCACAGTTTCATTGTGAGTTTGGATTGTTTCGGGACAGCATGTGGCCCTGCGTCCCCGGCGGGCGGGCGGCGCGCGCCCTCCATCCAATGGAAATGCTGCCATGTCGGACGCTCAGCAATTCACCGGGATGCTCAAGCCTGGCGACATCATGGTCAAATACAACGACCATAGCGCGATCAACAGCATCATCGCCTTCGGCCAGTTCTTCGGCCGCGGCAGTTCCCAGTTCACCCACGCCGGTCTTTGCGCTTCGCCCACCCATATCATCGAGATGGATGGCGACGGCCTGCAATTGCACGACCTAACCGCCGAGAACTCGCATTACAGCTATCGTGTCTATCGGTGCGTCATCGACGGCGTGGGCGCCGGTGCGGCCGCGGCGGGTGAGATGATGCTCGCGGCCTTCCAGGCCGGCGCCACCAACCTGACCTACAGCCTCGGACAGGCCGCCGCCTCGGTCTGGAAGAGTTCAGCGGTGCCCAATGGCGACATCGCGAACGACATGCTCGAGAAGCTGCTGGCCGGCGGCGACGCCTTCTTCTGTTCCGGCCATGTCGTGCTGTGCTACCAGATGGCGTGTTCCCAGTTGACGGGACAGCAAAACTTCCCGTTCTCGGATGCGGGCGGCCTGTTCAGCCTGGAACAGACCTGCTACCAGCCGGCCTTCCTCGAAAGGAAGTTGTCCGAGAGCACGGACTTCTTCTGGAAGCGCGGCGAATTCACCGGCGCAAGCTGGACCGGGCCGTGAGACTTCGTTCGACCTCCAACGCCGGCGCCCGTATCCGCGGGCCTGGCTTTCGCGCCCTGCGGGGGTGGTCTGGCGACGATTGACGGTCGGGGCGCGGTCGTGCGTCGGGCAGCCGGAGCGCCGCCTGGCCGCGACCCGAAGGATCGGACGCGCCACCATTGACGGGTCCCGCATCGCGGGGACATGACTGCACCGGGAGCGATGCGGCACACGGCCGTCGCCCGCGAAGGCAGGAAGATACGAACATGAAGCTGCTGCGCTACGGCCCCCCGGGCCAGGAGAAGCCCGGTCTGCTCGATGCGGACGGTGCGATCCGCGACCTTTCCGGCATCATCGCCGATCTGTCCGGCGAGGCGCTCTCCCCGGCCGGGCTCGCGAAGCTTGCCGCCCTCGACCCCGCCTCGCTGCCCAGGGTTGCGGGCAGCCCGCGCCTCGGCCCGCCTGTCGCGGGCATGAAGAACCTGGTCTGCATCGGCCTCAACTACGCCGACCACGCCGCCGAGACGGGTTCGCCGATCCCCAAGGAGCCGATCGTCTTCCTGAAGTCGCTCAATGCGCTGTCCGGGCCGAACGACGACGTCGTCATCCCGCGCAACAGCGTGAAGACCGACTGGGAAGTCGAGCTCTGCATCATCATCGGCACGCGCGCGAAGTATGTGTCCGAGGAGAATGCGCTCGACCACGTCGCCGGCTATGCGGTCGGCAATGACGTATCCGAGCGCGAATGGCAGGCCGAGCGCGGCGGCGCCTGGGACAAGGGCAAGGGCTTCGACACCTTCGGCCCGCTCGGCCCCTGGCTGGTCACCAAGGATGAGGTGCCGGACCCGCAGAACCTGGCGATGTTCACCGACGTGGACGGCGTGCGCCAGCAGGACGGTTCGACGCGGACGATGATCTTCGGCGTGAAGCAGGTGATCGCCTATGTCAGCCAGTGCATCACGTTGAACCCGGGCGACGTCATCTTCACCGGCACGCCGCCGGGCGTGGGGCTGGGCAAGAAGCCGACGCCGGTCTTCCTCAAGGCCGGCCAGGTGATGAAGCTCGGCATCGCCGGGCTTGGCGAGCAGCAGCAGAAGCTGGTGGCGTCGTCGTGAGGCGCGCGGCACTGCTGGCCTTCGTCCTGCTCGCACCGGGGGCGGCGATCGCGCAGCAGCGCGCGCCGCAGCCGCCGCGGCAGGAGGAGTTGCCCCAGCAGGTGGAACGCAACATCCGCACCTGCATCGGCACCTCGCAGGAGATGGCGCTGGTCGCGCGTTGCATGGACAGCCAGCGCGCCGTGGTCGCCCCACGGCTGGAGACGGCGGTGGAGCGCCTGCTCGCCACCCAGGCCGACCCCGCGCGCCGGGCGGGTCTGGCGGCCGTGCAGGCCGCCTGGGCCAATTATCGTGACCTGCGCTGCGACTTCGCCGGGACCAATCCCGAACGCGGCGCCGATGCGGCGGCCGACCGCGCCGCCTGCCTGCTGCAGTTCGACCTGGGGCGCACCATGGAGATCGAGCAGTTGCTCGCGCCTCCACCGGCTGCCGCGGCGCCGCAGCAGCGCCAGCAACAGCAGCGCCGCTGAGCGACGGCCCGCCCGATCGGCGGGCCGTCGCAGGATACCGTGCCTCCCGGCCGGTATCGGCGCCATCGTCGCCGCCGGGATCGAGGTCAGCGATCCCGGCGTCATCGCCGCGTTGACGGGGCCTGCTCACGGTCCCGTCCTCCAGTTTTCGTTACCCTGCCGAGCGCCCGCGGGGCTAGCCTTCCGCTGATTCCAGAGCGGAGGTCCGACCATGGTCATGTACCATCAGGGCAACCGGGACTTGCAGGACGCCTTCGGCACGCGGCGCCTGGCCGACCGGATGGAGGAGCGCATCCGCCGCACCGCCTTCACCGAGGAGGATGGGGCCTTCATCGCCTCTCTCCGCTTCTTCTTCCTGGCGACGGCGACCGCCGAGGGGCACCCGGATTGCTCCTTCAAGGGCGGCGATCCGGGTTTTGCGCGGGTGGTCGCGCCCGACCTGCTGGTGTTCCCCGACTATGACGGCAACGGGATGTTCAAGAGCCTGGGCAACCTATGCGCCAATCCCCGCATCGGCCTGCTGTTCATCGGCATGGAGGACAAGCCGCGCCGGCTGCGCGTCAACGGCACGGCGCAGGTGGTTTTGGAGGACCCGCTGCTCGGCAGCTTCGAAGGCGCGCAGGCCCTGGTGCGGGTGACGCCGGAGGACATCTTCCCCAATTGCCCGCGCAACATCCCGCGCCACCAGGTGGTGGAGGAAAGTCCCTACGTCCCCCGCTGCGGCGTCGAACGCGCGGAGCCGGCCTGGAAGTCCTTTGAGATTTTCGCGGACGTCGTGCCGCCAAGGCACGCTTGAAATAGCACGCCGCCAAGGCACGCTTGGCGCAGCGTGCCGCCGCGTCATGCCTGTGAGCGTGCCCTATGTCGCGCGGCCGTAATCCGCGAATTGCGCGGCGGCCTCGGCCAGTTCGCGCTTCTTCAGCAGCACCGGCTTCAGCCCTGACGCCAGCAGGTCGAGATATTGGCCGGCAAGGTTCTCGACCTCCAGCGCCAGGGTGAGTGCGGCGGCGAGTGTCGTCCCGCAGGCGACGACGCCGTGATTGGCCAGCAGCACCGCACGCCGGTCCGCCAGCGCGGCGACGCAGTTCCGTGCCAGGGTTTCGGTGCCGAAAGTCGCGTGCTCGGCGCAGCGGATCGGCCCGCCGGCGAGCAGCACCATGTAGTGGAAGGGCGGGATGCCGGCGCGCGCGCAGGAGAGTGCCGTGGCGCGCGGGCTATGGGTGTGAACCACAGCGCCGACCTCCGGCCTCGCCGCATAGACCGCGGCGTGCAGCCGCCATTCGGATGACGGCCGATGCGGTGCGCCAAGCGCCACGGCGCCGTCGAGGCCAACGCGCACCAGATCGGCTTCGGTCATCTGGGCATAGGGCAAGGCAGCGGGGGTGACGATGAAGCCACCGCCAACGCGGATGGAGAGATTGCCGGATTTCGACGGCATCATCCCCGCCGCATCGAGGCGCTGCGCCGCGGCGACGATCGCGGCGGTGATCATGCCAGCGCCCCGGACAGCGCCGCGGCGATCACCGCCAGCACCATGCAGCCCATTGCACCACACCAGCGAAGCAACGCCCTTCGCATATGCGGTCGCGCCGCGGCGGGCACATCGTCGGACATGATGAACCAGTCCCAGCTGTTGAACAGAAGCCGTGCCCCGCCAATGCGCACCGCCCGCCAAGCTGCGACGCAGGCGGTGATCGCCAGCGCCGCGGCTGCGGCACCCAGCATCAAGGCAAAGGCGAGGAGCGCCCCATTCACATCGTCGCACCGAGAACCCACGGCGCGAATTCCTGCGCGCCGAACCCCATCGCTTCGCTTTTCGTCGGCTCGCCGGATGCGGTGCGCAGCATCAGCTCGAAGATGCGCTGGCCGCATTGCTCCACCGTCTCCGCGCCGCTGACGATGGTGCCGCAATTGATGTCCATGTCTTCCGACAGTCGCTCATACATGGCGGCGTTGGTCGCGAGCTTGATCGACGGCGCCGGCTTCATTCCGAACACCGATCCGCGCCCGGTGGTGAAGCACACGAGGTTCGCGCCACCGGCCACCTGCCCGGTCGCCGCCACCGGGTCGTAGCCCGGCGTGTCCATGAAGACGAAGCCCTTAGCGGTGACGGGTTCGGCATAGCGGACGACATCAACCAGGTTGGTCGTGCCCGCCTTGGCCATCGCGCCGAGCGACTTCTCCAGGATCGTCGTCAGCCCGCCCGCCTTGTTGCCCGGCGACGGGTTGGCGTTCATTTCGGCACCCTCGCGCGCCGTGTAGTCCTCCCACCAATGCATCACGTCGACCAGCTTCTGGCCGACCGCCTGCGACACCGCGCGGCGCGTCAGCAGATGTTCGGCGCCATAGGTCTCGGGCGATTCCGACAGGATCACCGTGCCGCCATGCCGCACCACCAGATCCGACGCGGCACCCAACGCCGGGTTAGCGGTGATGCCCGAATACCCATCCGACCCACCACATTGAAGTGCCACGCACAACTCGCTCGCCGGCACCGGCACGCGCGTGACGGCATTGGCCTCGGCCAGCACTTCCTTCACGAAATCCATCCCCTTCAGCACGGTCGCGCGCGACCCGCCGCTGTCCTGGATATCCATCGACCGTAGGCGGCCGGTCAGCTTCTGCTCCTCCAGCATCGGGCCGAGCTGGTTGACCTCGCAGCCCAGCCCGATGGCGATGACATGGGAGAAATTGGCGTGCCGTGCGAAGCCCGCCAGCGTGCGGCGCAGCACCCGCAACGGTTCGTCCATCGTCATGCCGCAGCCGGTCTTGTGGGTCAGCGCGACGACGCCATCGACATTGCCCCAGGCTTCCAGCGGATCAGCGCCGGTGATCGGGTTGCGTTCGAACTGCCGCGCGATCAGCTCCGCCACATGGGCGGAGCAATTCACCGAGGTGACGATGCCGATGTAGTTGCGCGTCGCCACGCGCCCATCGGCGCGGCGGATGCCCATGAAGGTCGCGGGCGTATCGACATAGGCAGTCGGGTTCGCATCGACGCCCCAGGCATAGTCGCGGGAGAAGTCGCCCATCTCGCAGTTGTGGGTGTGGACCCAGGCGCCGGGTTCGATCGCATCCGTCGCGAAGCCGATGATCTGGCCGTAGCGGCGGATCGGCTCGCCCTTCGCGTGGGCGCGGACGGCCACCTTGTGGCCCGCCGGGATGCGGCGGGCGCCGACGGTGATGCCGGGCGCCACTTCGGTCCCTGGCATCAGCACGCCACGGGCGATCACCACCCCGTCCTCGGGGCTGAGACGGATCACAAGCGGCGACGTGCGGGCTTCCATCGGTTTTCCTCCCAGGACTTGCCGTGATGCTAGAGCAGATCGCCCCTCACTGGAATCAGCGAGGGGCGTGACGATGCTCGTTCAACCAAAAGCGCAAAGCGGTGCGCGTCCATGCTCCCGCTGGTCGGACCCCGTCAGGCGCCGCGTCGGATCATCCCGCGACAGTGGTGCGGAACATCAGCCGTTGATGCCGTTCATGGTGGAACAGCGTGGCGGTGTGCAGGGTGGACAGGTTGTCCCACACGACCAGGTCGCCCGCCCGCCATTGATGGCGATAGACGTAGCGGCCAGCCGCCGCATGGGCCATCACCTCGGCGATCAGCGCATGGCCTTCGTCGGGCGGCAGGCCTTCGACATGGCTGATGACCGCCGGGCAGATGAACAGGGAGGGGCGCCCCGTCACCGGGTGTCGCCGCACCAGCGGCTGGGTTACCGGCGGGAAGCGGCGGCGTGCTTCCTCCGACAGTGGCGGCTTGCCCGGCGTGTGGCGGCGGTTCCACTCGGACAGGGTGTTGAGATCATGCACCGCGCTCAGCCAGGCGATGCGCGCCCGCAGCGTCGGCGGCAATTCGGCATAGGCCGTCACCGCATCGAGCAGCCAGGTCTCGCCGCCCTCTGGCGGGCAGATCACGCCGTAGAACAGGGAACAGGCGCTGGGCGTGTCGCGGAAGCTGCTGTCGGCATGCCATTGCTCGACGCCGGTCGAGAAATTCGCCCGCATCCGGTCGTCGGCGTAGTTGCCGACGCAGAAGATCTCGGGGTGATCCGGATGGGTATGGGCCGAGGCCGAATGCATCTCCAGCGTGCCGAGGCGCCGGCTGAAGGCGACGAGGGCGGCCGGGTCGTTCGGCACGTTGCGCAGCAACAGGACGCCGTGGCGGTGCAGCGCAGCGCGGAAGGCGTCAACCTCCGCCTCCGGCAAGTCGCCGGCGAGCTGGAAATCATGCAGTTCCGCCCCGAAGGTCGCGCCGAGCGGGCGCGTATCGAGGGCGGCGGGATGCTGGGCAAGGCCGGCGCGCATGGCGGCTTCTCCGGGTATGGCTGCGCAGGCCGGCAACGGGCGTGATTGGGCGCCAAGCAGCGCCGCAGGCACCATGCCAGCGGATCGCGCGGCCCGCCACCCTTGCCGAGGCGGCGGAATGCGCCCAACTTGGCAGCGGACACCTTGGGGAGCCTCGTCCGGAGGCTGAGAGGCGGGCTTCACCCGCGACCCATGGAACCTGATCCGGTTCGGACCGGTGTAGGGAACGGTGCCACCCGTTCGTCCGCGCGTTCGCGCCGCCCAAGGCGGCCACGCGCGGTCGCGCGCGGAGACCCCCTTCCCTTCCCGGCCATGGAGGGAATGACGCATGCACCGCCGCTCATTGCTGGCCAGCGCCACCATCGCCGCCATCGGCGCGCCCCTCGCGCGCCCGGCCGCGGCCCAGGCCACCCGGGCACGCACCCTGCGCTTCATGCCGCAGGCGGCGCTGTCGGTGCTCGACCCGATCTTCAATCCGACAACGATCGTCACCACGCATGGCTATTGCGTGTTCGACACCCTGTATGGCGCCGACCGCGCGCTGCACCCGCAGCCGCAGATGGCGCAGGGGCATGAGGTCTCGGCCGATGGCCTGACCTGGACCATCCGCCTGCGCGAAGGCCTGGCCTTCCATGATGGCGAACCGGTGCGCGCGAAGGACTGCGTCGGCTCGATCCGCCGCTGGGCGGTGCGCGACGCCTTCGGCCAGGTGATGATGGGCGCGGTCGCCGAGATCGTCGCGACCGATGACCGCACCATCACCTTCCGCCTGACACGGCCCTTCCCGGCGCTGCTAGATGCGCTGGCCAAGCCCGCGGCATCGCCCTGCTTCATGATGCCCGAGCGCACGGCCAATACGCCGCCCGACCGGCCGATAACCGACATGACAGGCTCCGGCCCCTGGAAGTTCGTCGCCGACGAGTTCGTGCAGGGCAGCAAGGCCGTCTATCTGAAGAACGAACGCTACATCCCGCGCAGCGAAGCTGCCGACGCCGCGGCCGGCGGCAAGGTGGTGAATTTCGACCGGCTGGAGCTGGTCTGGATCCCCGATGGCGGCACCGCCGTTGCCGCCCTGCGCACCGGGGAGATCGACTGGATCGAATACCCGCTGCCCGACTTGGTGCCAGTGATGCAGCGCGAACGCGGCATCACCACCCAGGTTTATGACCCCAACGGCTTCCTCGGCTTTCTGCGCTTCAACGCGCTGCATCCGCCGTTCAACGACGTGCGCGTCCGCCGTGCCATCCGCGACGTGCTGGTGCAGTCGGATTTCATGTCCGCCGTCGCGCTGGAAGGCGACTGGCGCGAATGCCGCGCCGTTTTCCCCTGCGGCCTGCCCGGCGTGACCGAATTCCCGCCCGCCCCGCGCGGCGAGGCCGCGATGGACCACGCCCGCGCTGCGCTGCGCGAAGCCGGCTACAACGGTGAGCCGATCGTCCACATCAACCCGACGGATTTCGCGGCGGTGACGATGCAGGGGCGCGTCACCGCCGACCTGATGCGCCGGCTCGGCGTGAACATCCAGCTGGTGGAAAGCGACTGGGCCACCACCATCGCCCGGCGCGCCAACAGGAACCCGCCGGCGCAGGGCGGGTGGAACCTGCACAACACGAACTTCCCTTCGGCCGGCATCGCCAACCCGGCGCTGTCGCCCATCATCCGTATGCATGGCGAACGCGCCTGGTTCGGCTGGCCACTCGATGCCGGGGTGGAGGAACAGGTGCAGGCCTGGATCGAAGCGCCAAGCGCAGATGCCCAGGCGGCAGCGATGCAGCGGCTGCAGGTGCTGGCCTGGGACGCGGTGCCCTTCGCGCCGACCGGACTGTTCCGGCTGCGCACGGCGTTCCGGTCGGACCTGTCCGGCGTGCTGCAGGGGCCGAACCCCTTCGTGTGGAATTTGAAGCGGGCGTGACCCGCAAGCCCGCCAACAGCCGGCCGAGAGCGCAACTCCCGCGACGATCGGCACCAGGCGGGCGCGGCTGGTTATTACCTCCCCTGCGGGGAGGACAGTGCCGTGCCGACACGCGACGTTCGCCAGCGCGTTACTGCTCCATGGCCTCGCGTCGCAGCGGCCGAAAGAAGGCGCGGACTTCCTCCGCCAGGGGACCAGGCTGCTCCAGCGCAGCGAAATGGCCCCCGCGCGGCATGACGGTCCAGCGGCGCATGTCGGTGTAGGTGCGCGCCGCGAGCGTGCGCGGCGGCCGCAGGATCTCGCGCGGGAACTGGCAATATCCCATCGGCACGTCGACCGTGCCCGGGATCGGCCAGGGACCGTGCATGCGCGCGAAATACGGATGGAACGACGCGCCGATGCAGCCGGTGAACCAGTACAGCGCGATATTCGCCAGCATCCGGTCGCGGTTGATCGCGCTGTCGGGCGTGCCGTCATTGTCCGTCCATTGGCGGAACTTCTCGACGATCCAGGCGGCGAGGCCCGCGGGACTGTCCATCAGCCCATAGGCCAGGGTTTGCGGCCGCGTGCCCTGGATCCACTGGTAGCCGGTCTCCTCCTTCAGGAACTCGGTCAGTTCGCCGAGGTAGCGGCGCTCCTCCGCCGTCGGGTTCTCCAGCATCGCGGGATCGCGGCGCACGGCGAGCAGGTTGATGTGGATGCCGAGCAGCTTTTCCGCATGCACGGCGCCAAGCCGCGAGGAGACGAAGGCGCCCCAATCGCCGCCCTGCGCGGCGAAGCGGGGATACCCCAGCACCTCCGTCATCAGGTCGGCGAGCGCGTCGGCGATTGCCTCGATGCCGAAGCGCTTCTGCCCCGGGTGGAAGGACAGGCCATAGCCAGGCAGGGAGGGTGCGACGACGGTGAAGGCATCCGCCGGATCACCGCCGAAGCGCGACGGCTGCGTCAGGCGCGGGATCAGGTCGAGGAACTCGAAGACCGAACCGGGCCAGCCATGCGAGAGCAGCAGCGGCATCGGCGCCGGCCCCTCGCCCGGGACATGCAGGAAATGCACATCGATGCCGTGCAGCGGCACGCGGAACTGCGGGAAGGCGTTCAGCGCCGCTTCCTGCGCGCGCCAGTCGAACCCATCCCGCCAATGCGCGAGCAGGTCGCGCAGGTAGTTGACATCGGTGCCGTAGGTCCAAGGCGGTTCCGGCACCTGGTCCGGCAGCCGCGTGCGCGACAGGCGGTCGCGCAGATCGGCCAGCGCGGCGTCGGGGATATGCAGGGCAAAGGGTTCAGGGTTCGGCACCGCGCTGTCCTCCCGGCATTGCGCGCGGGCAGGATGAAGCATGTCGCGGCCGTCGTGAAATCCGCTCAGCGGGAGGTGGCGCCGCCGCGTGGGCGTGAAGCATTGCTCCGGCGGTGCCACGGAAAGGGGCTTTGCCCCTCTCCGAACCTCACCCCGCCAAAGGCCTAAGGCCTTTGGAAACCGTTACTTGGCGCTGGCGGCGCGGTCCCGCGCGCCGTGCCGCATGGCGGCACGGCCATTGTGGTCGCACGGGGCAGGACGCGCCCTCGCAAGCGAGGGAACACCCCGATGCCCGATGCCAAAAGACCGCATTCCAAAGGGCCGTAGCCCTTTGGTGGGGTGGTCTGGAGGGGCAATGCCCCTCCATCGCGGCTGCGGCGGGGCGCCCCCCGTCGTCAGCAGCCGCCGGGCACCGGCTCCAGCTTCACCATCCGGCCATCGACGGCGAATTCGCGGAAATCCATCAGCATCTGGTCCGCCACGCCATTCTCCCAATACCGCAGGGAGACTTCATAGGACGGCGTCGTCGCGCCGCCGCCCTGCTGCTGCGCCTCACGGTCGAAGAAGGCGATGCGCATGCGGACCGAACCCATCGGCGACAGCAGCGGGAATTCCGGCACGTCGCGCGGGCCGTCCCAGGCGGACAGCACCGTCGTGGTATCCTGCGGCCCGTCGGAGGAGGTGCCGTCGAACAGCGGCGCCACTAGCAGGCGCTGCCCGTTGCGCGCCGCGTTCAGCGTGATGATGGTGTGGGCGTTGGGCAGCAGGGTGCCGGCCGCCAGCCGCTCCTCCTTCACCTCGGGCTCGGTGTAGCGGATCACGCCGGTCCCATCGGCGTTCAGCTCCGCTTCACCGGCGATGCGCTGGGTCACCGCGCCCTGCGTCAACTGGGTCAGGGTGAAGCGCAGGCGGCGGCCATCCTTGGTCTCGAATGTGGAGTAGTCGGAGGCGGTCTCGATCTCCGTGCCCTCGCGGTCGGTCAGCGTCAGGGTGAAGCGCTGCCGCGTCGCCCAGCCGTCGCAGGCATCGACCAGCTCATAGATCATGCCGCCATTGGCCGAGGCGATGTTTCCCTGGTCGCGCTGCGGCGCCAGCGTCAGCCGATAGGCGGCGCGATGGGCAAGCAGGTGCCGGACCTCGAGCGGCCGGCCCAGCGGCACCGGGGGTTCCGCCGCCGCGGCAGGCGGCGGTGCCGGCGTGACCGGCGCCTGGGCGTCGGCGGCGGGCATCCCAAGCAGCGTGCCGAGAACGAGGGCGGTGGTGATCGTCAGCCGCATCGCGGGCTCCTGCTGCGGGGTCAGTCCGTCAACTTAGGCAGTCTTGCTGCCCGGTGCACCCTTTGCCGGCGGAAGATCAAGCTTGATGTGAAGTTCCTTGAGCCGTGCGGCGGGCACTTCCGCGGGGGCCTGCATCATCAGGTCCTCACCCTGCTGGTTCAGCGGGAACAGGATGACCTCGCGGATGTTCGGCTCATCGGCCAGCAGCATGACGATACGGTCGATGCCGGGCGCGGAGCCGCCATGCGGCGGTGCGCCGTAGCGGAAGGCGTTGAGCATGCCGCCGAAGCGGTCCTCGACATCCTGGGCAGTGTAGCCGGCGATCTCGAAGGCGCGGATCATGATGTCGGGGCGGTGGTTGCGGATCGCGCCGGAGGAGAGTTCGATGCCGTTGCAGACGATGTCGTACTGGAACGCCTTGATCTCCAGCGGGTCCATCGTGTTCAGCGCCTCCAGCCCGCCCTGCGGCATGCTGAAGGGGTTGTGGCTGAAGTCGATCTGCTTGGTGTCCTCGTTCAGCTCATACATCGGGAAGTCGACGATCCAGCAGAAGCGGAATTCGTCCTTGGCGATCAGGCCGAGTTCCTCGCCAAGGCGCGTGCGCACCTTGCCGGAGAATTTCGGCGCCTCGTCCTTCTTGCCCGCGGCGAAGAAGACGGCGTCGCCGGGGTTCAGGCGGCAGGCGATGCGGATGGCTTCCACGCGGTCGGCTTCGAGGTTCTTGGCGATCGGGCCCTTCGCGCCATCGCTGGCGAACTGGATATAGCCCAGGCCGCCCGCACCTTCGGCCCGCGCCCAGTCGTTCAGCTTGTCGAAGAAGCCGCGCGGCTTGTCCGCCGCACCCGGCGCCGGCACCGCCCGGATGATGCCGCCCGAGGCCGCGATCTTGGCGAACAGGCCGAAGCTCGACCCAGCGAAGTGGTCGGTCACGTCGGTGATCTTGATCGGGTTGCGCAGGTCCGGCTTGTCGGACCCGTATTCCAGCATCGCGGCGTCATAGGCGATGCGCGGGAAGGGCGCGCCATGGACCTTTCGCGTGCCCGCGAATTCCTCGAAGACGCCGGCGATGACGGGCTCGATGGCGGCGAAGACGTCTTCCTGGGTGACGAAGCTCATCTCGAAGTCGAGCTGGTAGAATTCGCCCGGCGAGCGATCGGCGCGGGAGGCCTCGTCGCGGAAGCAGGGCGCGATCTGGAAATACCGGTCGAAGCCCGCGACCATCGCCAATTGCTTGAACTGCTGCGGCGCCTGCGGCAGGGCGTAGAACTTGCCCGGATGATTGCGGCTCGGCACCAGGAAGTCGCGCGCGCCTTCGGGGGAGGATGCGGTCAGGATCGGCGTCTGGAACTCGGTGAAGCCCTGGTCGATCATGCGGCGGCGGATGGAGGCGATGACCCCCGCGCGCAGCAGGATGTTCTGCTTCTGCTTCTCCCGCCGCAGGTCGAGGAAGCGGTATCGCAGCCGCAGGTCTTCCGGGAATTCCTGCTCGCCGGCGACCTGGATGGGCAGCACTTCGGCATGGGACTGCACCGCGATCTCATGCACCTGGATCTCGACTTCGCCGGTCGGCAGCTTGTCGTTGATCGTGCCGGGTTCGCGCAGCACCACCTTGCCGGTCACGGTGATCACGCTTTCGGGGCGCGCGGCCTCGGCGGCCTCGAACACGATCGAACCGGAGGGGAAGACGCATTGCGTCAGGCCGAAACGGTCGCGCAGGTCGATGAACAGCAGCCCGCCATGGTCGCGCTTGCGATGCACCCAGCCGGAAAGCCGAACGGTCTGGCCGGCGTCGGAGGCGCGCAACGCGGCGCAGGTATGGGTGCGATAGGCGTGCATGGGGAACAACCGTGTTGCTGCGGTGGGAAGCCGCGCAAAGGGACCGACCGGCCGCGCCGTGTCAAGCGTCGGGCCGGCGGCCGGTCCTCGCAGGCGGCGCCTCAGGCGCTGGCCGCGTCCAGTTCCGCCATATCCGCCGTCGACAGCGCCAAATCCGCCGCCCCGGCCAGTTCCGCGAGCTGTTCCGGGCTGGTCGCACTGGCGATCGGCGCGGTGATCCCCGGCCGGGCGATCTGCCAGCCCAATGCCACCGCCGCCTGGCTCGCCCCATGTCGCGCCGCCACCGCATCCACCGCCGCCAGAACGGCCATGCCCTTGTCGGTCATGTGCTTGGCGACCGAACGTTCCCCACGCACGCTTTTGCCGAGATCCGCGCTGGTCCGGTACTTGCCAGTCAGGAACCCCGACGCCAGCGCCGAATAGGTGATGATTCCCACCTCCTCCGCCTTGCACAGCGGCAGCAGGTCGGCCTCGATGCCGCGATCCATCAGGTTGTAGACCGGCTGGTGGCTTTCGAAGCGCGGCAGGCCGTGCGCGGCGGACAGGTCCAGCGCCGCCTTCAGCCGCGCGGCGGTGTAGTTGGACGACCCGATGGCGCGGACCTTCCCGGCCTTGATCAGCGTCTGGAAGGCGCCGAGCGTATCGGCCAGCGGCGTCGCCTCGTCATCCTTGTGCGCCTGGTACAGGTCGATCCGCTCGATCCCGAGCCGTTTCAGCGAATCCTCGCACGACTTCGCGATCCAGGCCGGCGCGAGGCCCTTGCCCTGCCCCGGCATCTCCATGCCGCATTTGGTCAGGATCAGCACCTTGTCCCGCGCGCCGGGGCGAGCCTTCAGCCAGGCACCGATTACCGCTTCCGATTCGCCGCCCTTATGACCGGACACCCAGGCGGAATAGACATCCGCCGTGTCGATCGCGACCAGGCCGCGTTCCAGGCAGGCATCCAGCAAGCGGAAGGACATCGCCTGGTCCGCCGTCCAGCCGAAGACATTGCCGCCGAACACCACCACCGGCACCGACAACCCCGAACGCCCGAGCGCGCGCATCTGCATGGCATGACCCTCCGTGACCGGCCGCCAAGATGCGCCGCGGGCGGCGGCCCGGCCAGACCCTCCCGAGGCTTCGTCTTTCCCTGGCCGGCCGCGGGGTCTAAACGTGCCCCGATGAGTCGCCGCCCCGCTGCCGCCGATACCGGCGAATCCGCCCCCGCCCTGATCACCGAGACCGAAGCCCTGGCCGCGTTGTGCGCGCGCCTGCGGCAGGAACGCTTCGTGACGGTCGATACCGAATTCATGCGGGAACGGACCTATTGGCCCGAGCTCTGCCTGGTGCAGCTCGCCGGCGACAACGAGGTTGCCGAGGTCGATGCCCTGGCCCCCGGCCTCGACCTCGCCCCGCTCGGCGAATTGCTGGCCGATCCCAACGTGGTGAAGGTGTTCCATGCCGCCCGCCAGGACGTCGAGATCTTCCTGCTGAAATTCGACGCCGTGCCGACGCCGCTGTTCGACACCCAGATCGCCGCCATGGTCGCGGGCTTCGGCGACCAGGTGTCCTATGACGGGCTGTGCCGGTCGCTCGCGGGCGTGCAGATCGACAAGGCTCACCGCTTCTCCGACTGGTCGGCGCGGCCGCTCTCCCCCGCGCAGCTCGCCTATGCGGCAGCCGACGTGACGCATCTGCGCAAGATCTACACCGCGCTCGACGCCCGGCTGCGCCGCGAAGGCCGCCTCGCCTGGGTGGGCGAGGAAATGGCAGCGCTCGCCGACCCCGCGACCTACCGCCAGGACCCCGAGACCGCCTGGGAGAAGCTGCGCCCACGCACGGGCAACCGGCGCTTCCTCGGCGTGCTGCAGGCCGTCACCGCTTGGCGGGAACGCGAGGCGCAGCGCATCAACATCCCCCGCCAGCGCCTGGTGAAGGACGAGACGCTGCTGGAGATCGCCGCCACGACGCCGGCGACCGTCGCCGACCTCGCCCGCGCCCGCGGCATCTCGGAAGGCTTCGCCAAGGGGCGGTCGGGGGCCGGGCTGCTCGCCGCCGTGCAGGCTGGCCGGGAAATACCGGACGAGGCCCTGCCCGAGGCTCCCAAGGACCGTGCCGGGCCGCCTGCCTCCCCTGCCCTGGTCGCGCTGCTCAAGGTGCTGCTCGCGGCCAAGAGCGAGGAGCACAACGTCGCGCCGAAGCTTCTGGCCAGCAGCGACGATCTCGACCGGTTGGCCAGTGGCGACGGCGCCGAGGTGCCCGCCATGCATGGCTGGCGGCGCGAAGTGTTCGGGGACGCGGCGCTGGCCCTGAAGACGGGCCGGCTGGCGCTGGGCGTGGATGGGAAGCGGGTGAAGCTGATCCCGGCAGCGTAAGGGGCGAAGCCCCTCCCAACCGCTACAACGGCGCTCCCGCCCGTAGCGCCGCCCGCAGGACCTCTGCTCTCGCATCCTCCAGCCCGGCATGGGCCGGCGAGAAGAAGCGCGGGTCCGGCGTGAAGACCAGGTACGCCATGGCCTCGTTCATCATGACTTCCTCGAGCGCGGGGTCGTAGCCTTCGCGGGCCAGGAAAGCCCGGAAGCGGGCGCGCTCGCCCTCGGTGAAGACCTCTCGCCAGACCCGGGCGACATGGGCGGCGAAGGCGGGGTTGGTGAAGAAATGCCCGTGGCCGAGTTCATGGTGCAGGATCGCCTGCCGCATCGATTCATCGACGCGACCTTCGATGCCGGGGACCGAGACAAAGGCAAATTCGGCCTCCGCCGGCACCAGGGAGCGGATGTGCAGGACCTGCCGGCGCAGCCACTCCTCCTCCGCCGTGAGGGCGACGCGGTCGCGCGCGGCCAACGCGAAGAAACGCTCGAGGTCCCGGCCGCGGTAGTTGTGCCCGTAGTAGTAGGTTGCCGGCGTTTCCCCGCTGCGCGTGATGGCGGTGGCGAGTTCGGCATCGGTCAGCACCCGGTCGCGCGGCGCCCCGGCCTTCTCGACCAGGGCGGCGACGCGGTTCAGCGCCGAGGCCTGCAGATCGAGCCCAGGGAAATCGGCGACGAAGACGCGGGGGTTTTCAGCCAGGCGGAACAGTGTCGGCTCGGTGGCGCGATGCCCGCGGATCGCATCCTCGGAGGCGAGTATTGGTCCGGGTAAGGTCGGCGGCACGCCGGGGACCGGCCGGACGATCGGCGCGGGCGGCGGCGCGATCGCGACGGTATCGGGCTTGGCGGGTGGCTCGGACGGTCCGGATTCAAGCCAGAACCAGGCGCCCGCGCCGACCCCGGCGATCAGCAGCAGCAGGCCTGCCGCCGCGACCAGCGCGACCGGCGGCCGCCGGCCCGCCGGAGCGGCGGGCGGCGGTGGCGCCGGTGCGGCTTGGCCGGGACGTTCGAGGCGTACCGTCGCGTCCGGGTCGACCACGAAGGGGGTCGTCAGGAGCCGATATTGACCACCTGCACGCGACGATTGCGTGCGTTGGAGGTCTGCGGCGGCGTCGGCACCAGCAGTTGCGTTTCACCAAGGCCGACCGCGACCAGCCTGTCCGGGGTGACGCCGAACTTCGCAATCAGGTATTCCCGCACCGCCGCCGCGCGGCGTTCCGACAAGGCCTGGTTGGAGGCGGCATCACCGACCGTGTCGGTATGACCCTCGATGCGGAAGCGGAAGCCAGCGAGATCCTGCGACGACAGCGCGCGGCCAAGCGGTGCCAGGGCGCGTTCGGCATCCGGCGTCAGCATCGACGACCCGGAGGCGAAGGAGACGGTGATCGAGGCCGAGGGGGCATCCGCCGTCGTCTCGCGCACAGGGGCGCGCGCGGCGGCGGGGACCGGGCGCGACGTTGCGGTGGTCGGGTTGGCGCTCGGCGCACCGGGTCCGGCGACCGAGGGCGCCGGCGCGGCAGCGGGCGGCTGCCCGTAGACCGGCGCGGGCTGCACCGGGGCGGGTGCGGCCGGTGCGGCCTCCACATTGCCAGGCACGCGGATGCCGCGGGTCTGGCCGCCGGCCTGCGGGCGCAGCCGTTCGATAAGCTGCAGCGCAGCCGGATCGGACTGCGCCTGGACGCCGGGGGCAGCCGTGACGAAAGCCAGCGCGGCGGCGCCGGCAAGAAGCAGCGAACGGGTCATGATTGGCCCTCCTTGGATACGACCATGAGTAGCATGTGTAGCGTCGCCGTGCATCCGAAGCGGTTCACACCAGCCCCATGCCGCGCCAGGCGGCCAGGCGCAGCCCCAGCAGGCGCTCGATCGCCACCTTCGCATTGGCCAGCGCCTCCGGCGGCATGTCGGGCGGGATCAGCTGCGCCGCGATGGCATCGGGGTCGGGCGGAACCCCCCTCTGCAGCTGCACGACCACCGCCAGATCCGAAGGCGACCCCGCGATGGCGCTGCCGAGAGCAGGCACCACGGCGCCCAGCACCGCACCGCCGGCCCCGGGCTCGCCGGCGAGGCTGGTGACCAGCGTCTCGTTCGATCGCGCGGCGCGGGCGGCGGCGACAGGGTCGCGCGTGATCGGCCGCCACAGCGGATGCGCCGCGTTGCTCTCGACCAGCATCAGCCCGATTTCCGCCAGGGTGAGGTCGCCGAGGCCAGGCAGCGCCGCCAATTCGCCAAGGGTACGCGGCCCATCAGCCAGGGCACGGCCCAGGATCGCCTGGTGCTCATCCTTCAGAGTCGCTTCGCCGGAGGAGGTGTTGACGGACGTATCGAGCAGTTCGGCCGCCATGCCGAGAACGACGGGTATGTCGGCCAGCGCGGTCCGGGCCGCCGGACGCCGGCCGCGCACGAAGATGTCGGCGCGGAAACGGCGCTGCAGGAACATGTCCGTCATCGTCTCGCGATGAATGCCGGCCGGCGCGTTCTCGATCACCTGGCGCTGTGCCGGGGTGAGTTGCAACTCGGGCATGCTGCGCGACGGGTTGGCGCTGCCGCCGTATTCAAGCCGCGCCGGAACCAGGGCCCGGGCCAGGTCCGCGTGATAGGCCGGCCGCCAGAACGAGGTCAGCCACTCATGCACCATGTAGGAGGGCGACCGACGCGACGAATCGAGGATGTGCTTGAGCACATGCTCGTTCGGCAGGTTATAGGCGCCGGCTTCCTTCATCGACGCGATGATCTCGATCGCCGCGGCGCCGCGTTCGAAGGGCGTGCCGCGGGGGTCGCGGCAGGCCTCGTCGATCAGGCGCTGCATCACCACCGAGTCGGAGAAACCGGGCAGCGCGTTGTAGCCCATCAGCACGATGCCGCCGGGCTTCAGCCGGCTTTTCAGCAGGCGGACGATGCCGTCGCGCACCGCGTCGGGCACCCAGGTCCACACGCCCCAGCAGATCACGATGTCGATCTCGGGCAGCCCGGTGGCGAAATCCGCCGCCTCCAACTCGGCGACGTCCATCTCCAGGAAGCGGATGTTGTCGATGCCGGCAGCCGCGGCACCTTCCTGCGCTTCGACGATATGCACCGGCTGGAGGTCGAGGCCGATCACATCCCAGCCCGGATTCGCCGCCGCCAACAGCCGTGCGGTCACGCCGCGTCCGCAGCCGATGTCGAGCACCGTCATCCGGTCGCGGTCGGCCGGTTCCCAATGCACACCGGCCAGCGCCAGGTCGAAATGCAGCCGTGCGGGGGACGCCTCCGACTGGAAGGCGGTGACGTAGCGGATGTCGGCCGCGCCGTAGCGCGACTTGGCGTCACTCATTTGCTTGTCCCTCAAACGCCGGGCGCCGCCCATCCGGGCGGCTTGGCTTGCGCGCCCTGCGCTGGTGCTTTGGCGGCGGCTGATGGTCTGGGCGCGGTCGCGCTGTGCGCTCCCGGATCGCGGCTTGGCCGCGATCCGCTGTTTCCGGTTGGAAGGGCGCGCCCCATGTCGTGATGCGGTCCGCCCGGCTTGGCTTGCGCGCCCTGCGCTGGTGCGTTGGCGGCGGCTGATAGTCTGGGCGCGGTCGCGCTGCGCGCTCCCGGATCGCGGCTAGGCCGCGATCCGCTGTTTGCGGTTGGAAGGGCGCGCCCCAAGTCGTGATGCGGCCCGCCCGGCTTGGCTTGCGCGCCCTGCGCTGGTGCTTTGGCGGCGGCTGATGGTCTGGGCGCGGTCGCGCTGTGCGCTCCCGGGTCGCGGCTTGGCCGCGATCCGCTGTTTCCGGTTGGAAGGGCGCGCCCCATGTCATGATGCGGTCCGCCCGGCTTGGCTTGCGCGCCCTGCGCTGGTGCGTTGGCGGCGGCTGATAGTCTGGGCACGGTCGCGCTGCGCGCTCCCGGATCGCGGCATGGCCGCGATCCGCCGTTTTCGCCGGGTGGCTTGCGCCCCACGCAACAGCGCCGTCCGCGCGCATCGGCGGGGCGGCGGTCACACCACCTCCCGCGGTTCGAACAGCGCGTCGCGGGCATCCCCGCGGCGCGCCTTCGACGATCCCATCCAGGAGGTCCAGCCGAGCCGTGCCGTGCTGCCGAGCGAACCCGCCGGGACATCGTCCTTGCGCAGGACCAGATTCACGGCGAAGGCCGTATCGGGTCCGACGAACAGGCGTGCCAACTGCGTCACGCGCAGCCAGGTGGGCGTGCCGGGCAGCAGCGAATCGAAGGCGGCACGGTCGAGCGGCCCGAAGCGGATGATCAGCCTCGCCTGCGGGTCCCACACCTGCGCCCCGGCGGTGGTCGACACACCCAGCGCGCAATGCTGCGGCGCGCCGCGGCCCTTGGGCATGCGGGTGCGTTCTTCCTCGGGCAGGCGGATGTAGCCGCCGGCGAATTCCTCGATCTCGACGCGCAGGCCGGTCTCGGCTTCCAGCATGGCGCGCAGGCGCTCGGCGCTGCGCGTGCGGGCGGCGAGGTTGCCGGCATGGAACAGCAACGCCGCCTGCGGGATGCGGGTCCGGACCTCGAGATGCGGCGTGCCCATGCCGATGGCGGCCGAGAGCACGCGCGCGGCCGGTTCAGGATTGCGGGTCGGGCGGTACTTGGCGCCGGCCTTGCTGTGCAGCCCGCTGACGCGACGGCCCAGCATGTCGAGGAAGGCATGCAGCGCGAGCGAGCGCTTGCGCTGCTCGGCGGCGACCTGGGCGGTGTGATGGCGCGGGAGCACACCGCCGGCCCCGACCAGGCCGAAGGTGCCAAGCGTGAGCTCGCCCTGTTCCGGCTTCGCCGCGATCACCGCGCCGGACGGCATGGCCAGGCGCGCCGCGCTGCGCAGCACCAGCGACTCGGGTTCATCCAGCGGCAGGCCGGCGGCGCGAAGCGTGACGCCGGTGGCCTGGTCGAGGTCGAAACGCGCCGGTTCGCGCTTCAATCGGTCGATCGGCGTGAGCGGGGCCAGCACCGGCGATGGGGGCGGTTCGGGCGGCGGGCGCGTCTCGGCCACCGCCTCGGGTGTCGCGACCGACAGGGTGGCGATGTCCAGGACGGGTTCAGGCGCGGCCTCGGCGGGTGGGGCGGCGGCGTCAGGCGGGGTCGGGCCGCTCACAGAAGGGTCCGCGTCCCGCTGCGCGGAGCGAAGCGTGCCGCGATGCCCGGCCGGCCGCGCAGCGCGATCATGGTGCGGGAGAAGGCGTTGACCGAGACCTGCAGCGCCAGGAAGCGTTCGAGCACCTGGGCCAGTGGATAAAGCCCCGCTGCCTGCCATGCCTGCGGGTCGAAGGTGAGCGTGACGTCCAGGCCACGCGCGAAGGCGCCAGCCCGCCCGCCGGGCAGGCGCGCCACGCCGGGGCGCGTATCGACGGCGACGATGGCGGCCAGCGCGGCGCGCGTCTCGGCGGTGTCGCGCTGGTCGTGCAGGCGCAGGATCTCGCGCAGCGCCGCCGCGCCGCCTTCCCCGCCCGTCACCGACAAGTGGTTGAGCGCGAGGTGGGAGATCAGCCGCCAGGCGCCGCGATCATTCAGCTTCGGGCGGAGCGTCGGCGTCGGCGGGGAGATGCAGTCCACCGCCGAGACTGGCGAGCCGCCCTGGGCCACGCGCAGCCGCGGCTGGCCGGCGCCGAAGGGCAGCAGCGCCGGCAGGTCACGGTTGCAGCACATGGCTTCGACGGTCAGCACGCCCTCGGCGGCCAGGGCAGGGTCGAATTCGGTGTCGCGCAGCTCGATCCAGGTCTGGGTACCGGTGACCGGTGGCGTCGCGCCCCGGCGGAAGGTCACGAAGTTGACGTCGGCAGTCAGCGCCTGGTCGGTCTCGGCCCGTCCGACCCGGTAGAAGGGCAGCACGGTGCGCCTGCGGCCGTCGGCGCGGCTCTCACGCACGGTGTCGACGGCGTAGATCTCGAGCGCGCCGGGGCGGCGTGCATCGGGCACCACCATCCATTCGGATTGGGTGCCATCGAGCGCGATCGGCTCGCAGCGCTGCGGAAACAGGTTGATCGCGGGCGTGCAGGCCAGCGCCACGTTCTCCACACCGACCGAGCGTTCCAGTTCGGGCATCGCGCGCGACAGATAGACGAAGATGTCGAGCTTGTCGGATTCCTGGAGCAGCGTCCGCGCATCCAGCCCTTCGAGGTCGAGGTAGAGGAACTTCTCCGGGAAGGCGAACCACTCGGTCAGCATCCGGTAGCCGGCGAAGGACCGGTTCGGCCAGGGCAGCGCGGCTTCCTCGGCGGTGAATCCGCCGGGCTTCAGCGCATCCGCGTCGAGCAGCGTCGGGCGTGGATCGGCCGGGCTGTCGGCGAGCGCGATGCCAAGCGTGGAGGTGCAGAGCAGTTCGTGGAGCAGCGAACCTTGCGCGCCCACGCCGCGCAGATGCAGCCGCAGCTTGTCCAGCCCCAGCTTGGCGAAGCTCACTTCCGGATTGGCCGTGCGCAGCGTGATGCGCAGCACCGCCAGCGCGCCCTGCACCCGGTTGTTCGCCGGCGCGGTGATCGGCAGGCCCGACAGGCGGAAGGCTTCCACCACCACCGGCCAGACGGTGACGTCATGGCAGGTGCTGAAGCGGACCGGCTCGCCGCGCACCGGCTCGGTTTCCACCATCAGGCCGCGCGGCACGCGCGTCGGGCCGGCCGCATCCGGCGGCGCGGCAAGCTTCAGCGTCGTCATCGACGGCACCGGCGCCAGCAGGTGCGGCGCCAGCATCTCAAGCAGCGTCTCGCTGAATTCCGGCAGCTCGTCGTCCAGCCGCTGCTGCACCCGTGCGGCGATGAAGGCGACGCCTTCGAGCAGGCGCTCGACATAGGGGTCGTCCACCGCCTCGGCGGTGACGCGCAGGCGGGCGGCGACCTTCGGATAGGCATCGGCGAACTCGCCGGCCAGCTTGCGGATCGCGCGCAGCTCGCGATTGTAATACGGAAGCAGCGATTCAGACATCGCTCAGTCCTCCCGCACCGCGACGTCGAGCGTGGTCGGGCGCACCACCGTCTCGAAGGAGATGTGCTCGGGCACCGGGTCGGTGCGCAGCACGGCTTCGATGCGCAGGCGCAGGACGCGGTCGATCGACTCGCCCTCATTCTTGTGGAGCTGGACCTTCACGCCGGTCAGGCGCGGCTCGAAGCGGGTGATGGTGGACTGGATCTCACGCGACAGGGCGGCGCGGCGTTCCTCCTCGGTGAAGGAACCGGCGGTGGGGTCGGGCACGCCGTAGCCGATCGGCGACAGGGCCAGTTCGGTTAGCCCGGTCGGCGGCGGCAGGCGGCGCCGCCGCGCGTTGAGCAGGGCCTCGAGATCGCGGCGCACCGCGGTGCGCAGTTGGTCCACCGCGAGGGATTGCGACAGCGGCGGGTCGCGCGGACTGTCCGGATCGGCATCGAGCAGTCGATCGAGCAGCGGAAGGCGGATACGCGGGCTGGAGCGGTTGTCGCTCATTGTGCTGCCCTCAGTCCCCGGGCGCGGCCCGTCCGGGCCGCTGGGCTCTCGCGCCCGGCACGGACGCGCCTGCCGCGGTCGTTGGCCCGGGCGCGGTCGCGCCGCCAGCACCCAGCCCAAGGCGTGGCCTCGGGCCGGTCCTGGCTGGCGAAAGGACGCGAGACATCGGCCTGCCACGCGCAGCAGGCGCCGACCGACAGGGCTGCGGGCCGAAGGCATGTCGCGGTCGGGCGCGCTGGGTGCATCAATCGAAGGTGATCTCGGTGAGTTCGGCGAGCGTCTTCGCATCCTCGCCGATGAGGAACTCACGCATGCCCAGGCCGCGCACCAGGCCGGCATCGTCCTGCCATTCGGTGCTGCGGCCGAGACGCAGCAGGTTCGGCATGTCCTTGGCCGTCCAGGGATAAACGGTGGGCATGTAGACCACGCCCTCCTGGCCGTCCTTGGTCTCGATGGTGCAGCGGCGCCAGTAGAGGTCACGCGGGCGCTTCGGCTCATCGAAGGACAGCGCCCGCAGGCGCTCGATCGGCACCCACATGTATTCGCCGCCGGCGGTGTGTATCTCGATGAAGGATGCGAGCACGTCGTCGGCGTCGCGCAGGTCGTCGAAGGCGACGCCGTCGATCTTGCCTGGCGCGCGGGGGCGCAGCGATTCGACCTCGGCGGCCGCGGCCGCGGCACCGGCGTGGTCGCCCGACCGCACCAGCGTCACGGCGCGCGCGGCCGCCTTCTGCGCCTCGGTCGGGTCATCGCCCTGGAACTTCGGCACGCGGCCTTCGGTGAAGACCTGGCGGCGCACGACCTCGGCGCGCAGCAGCTGGCGGAATTCCATCACGGTGGGGGACGGCGTCTCCTCGATCACCGCGTCGAGGGCGCGGTCGGCGCGCTCATACTCGCCGGCAAACAGGAGCATCTCGGAGAGCAGCCAGCGCGCCCCCGCATCCCGTGGAGAGGCCTTCACCGTGGCCGTCGCCGCGGCGACCGCCCCTTCGATGTCGCCTGCCTTGAACGCTTCACCTGCCGTGATCATGCCGCTTGCCTCGCCGCCTGGAGATCCGTCACGAGGCGGAAGGCCGCCCCCACCTCGTCCAACTGGTAATGCGGCTGCAACAGGACCGTGCAGCCGTAGACGCCGGGTTGTCCCGGCTTCTCGCGAACCTCGACCCGCGCTTCGCGCAGCGGGTAGCGCGCACCCGCATCGCCCGCGCCACCGGCCGAGATGTTGGTGAAACCCTGCAACCACCGCTGCAGGCGCCGCTGGATGTCGTCCGCGGTCTGGAAGGAACCCACCATGTCGCGTCCCATCAGCTTCACGCAATGGGCGAAGCGGCTGACGCAGAGCATGGCGTTAAACTGCGCCGACAGGCGCTGGTTGGCGTTGGCCGCGGCCGCCGTCTCCCCGGTCATGCGGGGCGGTCGGTGGATCGACGGTGTCGCCGCGAAAGACGCCTCGGGCAGCAATTCCAGCCCGATCATGGGTATGAATCCTGCCTCGACCGCTTGGCGTTCCTGGTCGTCGGTCAGGGCGACCTCGACCGGCGGGCGTAGCGTGCCGCTGCGCGGATCGCCCGAGAGGCGCTCGAAGGGCAGGTCCTCGATGACGCCGCCCGACGCTTCCTGGGAAATCGCGGCGCCACGGACATCGGCCGGCCAGGACGCCTTGGCGAAGGCGCGGATGGCCGCGGCCGCCAGCCCATAGGCCGGGCTGGTCCATACGCGCGCCTCCGGGCCCGGCGCGTATTCCCGGTAGCGGAAGCGGTCGGCGCGGGTCGCGTCGTCGGGCCAGGGCGGGCGGCCCAGCACGCGCGGCAGCACCACGGACAGGAAGCGGCTGTCCTCACGCCCCTGGAGAGAGCGCCAGCGGGCGCGGTCGGTGGCGCGCAGCACGTCGGTCAGGTCGGCCGCAGCCCCGACCCCGGCCCAGGTATCAAAGCCGAGCAGCGCCGGATGTGCGGCGATCGCCGCCGGGGCGAAGGCCGCCGCGGCAACGCCTGCCAGCCCGTCCAGCCCGGCGATGTCGTCGGTCGGGCTGCCCGGGCCAGGTGCATGCCGCACCTCATAGTCGGCGACCAACATGCCGAAGGGCTCGCCGCCCGGGCTGCCGAACTCGCCCTCATAGACCTGCTTGAACAGGGTGGACTGGTCGAATTCGATGGCGCGTTCGAAGTCGCGACAGATCTCCGCCCAACGCGCGGTGAACATGCGGATCTTGATGCGCGCGCCAAACGGGACACGCTCCACCAGCCAGTCGAGCGACCGCCAGCCACCTTCCAGTCGGCGCAGGCGTTCATCGTGCAGGACGACGTCGAGTTGCGAGCCAATCAGCCGGTCAAGCGCCGCGATGTCGCGGTCGACGGCCTCCTCGAGGCGGGCCATGGCGTCGGCGCGGCCGGCCTTGCTCCCGTCATGAGCGATGATGCGCTCCAGCCCATGGCCGAACCAAGCCTGGAGCGATGCGGTCGCGGATTTCTCCACGATGAAGGCGGAGACCGCACCCGCCCCTCCTGCACCAGACCTGCCCAGGAAATTCCCGGACAGGACCAGTGCACGCAGCGGCACGGGCGGGTCGGTGTCTGGCGGCCGTGATGCCACGCCGCTGTTCCCTCCCCGCCCCGCCGTTGCGTCAGGCCTTCTGCGGAATGCGCGCGACCATGCGCATGGAAGTCGAGAGTTCCTCCATCTGCAGCCACGGGCGGAGATAGGCGACGGCGTTGTAGACGCCAGGCTTGCCCGGCACTTCCTTCACCTCGACCTTCGCCTCGCGCAGTGGGTAGCGCGCCTTCAGGTCCTGGCCGGCATTCTCGTTGCCGTTGACGTAGTTGACGATCCAGCGGTTCAGCCAGATCTCGACATCGGTCGCCTCCATGAAGGAGCCGATCTTGTCGCGCGCCATGACCTTCAGGAAGTGCGCGAAACGGCTGGTCGCCATGAGGTACGGAAGGCGGGCGGAGATCGCCGCATTCGCCGTGGCTTCCGGCCGGTCGTACTTCTTCGGCTTCTGCACGGACTGCGCCCCGAAGAAGACCGAGTAGTCGGTGTTCTTGTAGTGGCACAGCGGCAGGAAGCCGAGGCCGGAAAGTTCCGCCTCGCGCCGGTCGGTGATGCCGATCTCGGTCGGGCACTTGGTGTCGCTGTCACCATCGTCCGAGGTGAAGACGTGGGTCGGCAGGTTGGACACCTTGCCGCCGCCTTCCGCACCGCGGATGGCAACGCAGAAGCCGTACTGGGCGAAGGCGTCGGTGAGCCGCGCGCCCATGACATAGGCGGCGTTCATCCAGCAGTAATGCTCGTGGTCCATCGCCTTCGGCTTGCCGTTGGCGTCGTACGGCGCCTCCTCATAGGCGAATTCCTCCACCGGGACGGTGGCGGCGCCATAGGGCAGGCGGGCGATGGTGCGCGGCATGACCAAGTTGAGGAAGCGTGCGTCCTCGGTGTCACGCAGGCCGCGCCACTTGGTGTATTCGGCCGTCTCGAAGATCTTGGCGAGGTCGCGCGGCTTGGACAGCTCGCGATAGTCGTTCATGCCGAACATCTGCGCCGAGGCGGCGGAGATGAAGGGCGCGAAGGACGCCGCCGCGATCGAGGACATCAGGCGCAGCGTCTCGACGTCGTCCGGGTGGGACGACCACTCGTAGTCGCCGATCAGCGAGGCATAGGGCTCGCCGCCCGGGGTGCCGAACTCGTTCTCGTAGATCTTCTTGAACAGCTGCGACTGGTCGAACTCGACGGCGCGCTGCAGGTCGCGCGACAGCTCGCGCTTGCTGATCTGCAGCAGGCGCAGCTTCAGGGACGTTCCCGTCTCCGAATTCATCACCAGGTAATTCAGGCCGCGCCAGGACCCTTCGAGCTTGCTGAAGCGCTCATTGTGCATGATCGCGTTCAGCTGCTCGCTGACCTTGGCGTCGATCGCGGCGATGGCGCGGTCGAAGGTCTGCGACAGGTTGCGGCTGAAGGTCACGGTGCCCTTCAGCGCTTCCTCGGTCAGCGCCTTGATCAGGTCCTGGGCGCGGTCGCGCTCGGTCTGCTTGGTGGCGCCGATGACCTGGTCGAGAAGGCCAAGGCCGCCTTCGGCTTCGGTGGTGGTGGTGGTGCCGGCCGCGGAAGTCTGGGTGCCGCTCATGCGTTCAGCCCTCCTTCTTGTCGAGGCCGAGCTCGGCCGACAGGGCGTCGAGCTTGGACTTGTCCTGCAGGACCTGCTCGAGCAGGCCTTCCAGCTCGTCCGAGCGGTCCACCTTGGACATCAGGTCGCGCAGCTTGGCCCGCGTCTCGAGCATGGCCTTCAGCGCGGGGACCTGCTCGGCCACCTTCGCCGGCTCGAAATCCTCCATGCTGTTGAACTTCAGGTTCACGGCCATCTGGCTGCCGTCGCCGGCGAGCGTGTTGTCCACCTTGATGTTCAGGCCGGGCTGGATGCGGGCCATCACGTCGTTGAAGTTGTCGCGGTCGATCTGGACGAACTTGCGTTCGGCCAGCGGCTTCAGCGGCTCGCTCGGGTCGCCGGCGAAATCCCCCATGATGCCCATGACGAAGGGCAGCTCGCGCACGATCTGCGCACCCTCCGTCTCGACCTCATAGGTGATGTGGACGCGCGGCTTCCGGACCCGCGCGAGCTTGTCATGCACGCTGCTCATCAGCATTCCTCCAAAGGGCGAGGTCCGAGGCCCATGATTACGGTGGCGGGAGACTACGCATCCAGCATGATCCGGGTCAACGCATCCGCATCACAGCCGGACCGCCTGTTTCATTCGTCGGCAACCCGGATCCCGAGGGTGGTCAACAGCAGCCGTCGGGCGGCGGCGTCGGGCAGCACCTCGGCCAGCAATTCCGGCAGGGACAGCCGCGCACGCCGGACGGCGTCGTCCAGGGTGAACGCCAGCGGCGAATGCGGCTCGGTCTTGCGGAAGAAATTGGCGATCTCCTCCAGCTGGCGGATGGCGTCGTCCCTGGTGCGCATGGGCTTGGGCCCGCCCGCCACCCCACCCGCCGCCGGAGCACCGCCGCCGGCATCGCCCGTCGCCGCCGCCTCCTCGGGTGCCTCCTCCGGCGCGGCTTCGGCCGGCGCACCGGCGATCCGGGTCACAACGTCGATGATCGCCTGCAGCGCCTCCGCCACCCGGCGAGTGGACGGCGCGCTGCCGCCGAAGCGGGTCGATAAGGCGGCATCCATTGCCGTCCAGGCGGCCAGCGCGGCGCGTGCCTCCTGCCCGGCCGTGCGCAGGGTCGCGACGCTCGCCCGGGCCTCATTCTGCAGGGCGTCGAAATCGGGCACGCCGGCCTTCAGCCGCGCCTGCTTGCGTTCGCCATCGCCGATCGCCGCGGTCTCCTCGGCGCGCTGCCAGGTGAACAGGTCGCCATCGGACCCGTCGCCGCGCTGGAACAGCGGATAGCGGCGAATCGAGGCCATCAGCGTGCCGTCTGCACCTTCCCCCGACAGGCCCCCAATCGGGGCGCCGCGGTCCTCGAGCCCGTCCTCGGTGTCGAGGCCAGGGAAGCCGTGATCCCAATACTGGTTGCACAGACCGGTGATGACCTCGGCGGCATCGGTAAGGCCTGGCAGGCCATCGACCCGGATCACCGCCTCGGCCAGCCATGACGCGACCTCGAAATCCTTCGACTTGCCGGCCAGGACATCGATGCCGAGCTTCTTTACCTCCCGCCAGGCGGTGGCGACCGCGGCCGGGTTCGCATCCGGGTCCGCTCCGTCGATCGCTCGCTCGCCGGCCCGCGCGTCATTCCGCTGGGTGCGGATGCGCTGGTACAGCGATGTCGGGGAATAGTCGGGACGCAGATCCTCGCCTGCGCCTTCACCCGCCGCCAGCGGCGCGAGAAGCGCCTCGGTATCGAGCACACCTGAACCCATCATGAACCCCCGTGTGATGCCCCTAACACCAAGACTACGGGGGCAGCGCGACGGAACGCTAGCACGCTGGACTCGTTTCGCACGCCCCCTTACCGTCCCGTCCGCGGAAGCGAGACTGCTCCGCGCGTTTCGTTCAAGTGAGGCACGTCCGACATGGTGGCGATCGACCTGAAATCACTCGTCGGGCGCATGAACGCGCTCACTCGCCGGCAGCTTGAGGCTGCGGCGGGGCTGACGCTGTCCCGCACGCATTACAATGTAGAAATCGAGCACGTCCTGCTGAAGCTGGTCGAGACCGGCGGATCGGATGTGTCGGCCGTGCTGCGCAAGGGCGGCGTCGATGCTGGGCGGGTCGCCAACGAGATCACCCGCGCGCTGGACAAGTTCAAGACCGGCAATTCCCGCGCCCCGTCGCTGTCCCCGGACATCGTGACCTGGCTTCGCGAAGCTTGGCTGCTGACCAGCCTGGAATCCGGCGCGCCGAAGATCCGCTCGGGCCACCTGCTGGCCGCATTGCTGAACGATGACGCGCTTGGCCGCACGGTGAAGGAAAGCGCCCCGTCGCTGCTGAACCTGCCGGCCGACGCGGTGCGGCGGAACCTCGGCGAGATGGCCGAGGGCAGCGAAGAAGCCGCCGAGGCGGGTGCCGAGAGCGAAGCCGGCCCCTCGGGCGGCGGCGGCGCGCCCGGTGCCGAGGCGCCGCGTTCGGGCGGCCCGCTCGACCAGTACTGCACAGAACTTGTTGCCCACGCCAAGGCCGGCAAGATCGATCCGATCCTCGGCCGCGACGGGGAGATCCGCCAGATGGTGGATATCCTGACCCGGCGGCGGCAGAACAACCCGATCCTCACCGGCGAGGCCGGCGTCGGCAAGACCGCCGTGGTCGAAGGCCTAGCCCTGCGGATCGCGCAGGGCGACGTGCCGGAGGCGCTGAAGGGCGTGAAGCTCTACTCGCTGGACATGGGCCTGCTGCAGGCCGGTGCCGGCGTGAAGGGCGAGTTCGAGAATCGTCTCAAAGGTGTCATCGACGCGGTGAAATCCTCGCCGACGCCGATCGTGATGTTCATCGACGAGGCGCATACGCTGATCGGCGCCGGTGGTGCCGCCGGGCAGAACGACGCGGCGAATCTGCTGAAGCCGGCCCTGGCCCGCGGCGAGATGCGCTGCATCGCGGCCACCACCTGGGCCGAGTACAAGAAGTACTTTGAGAAGGACGCCGCCCTGACCCGCCGCTTCCAGGTGGTGAAGGTCGAGGAACCGTCCGAGCCGCTGGCCTGCGCCATGCTGCGCGGCCTGGTTGGCACGCTGGAAAAGCACCACGGCGTGCGCATCCTGGATGAGGCGATCACCCAGGCGGTCAAGCTGTCGGCGCGCTACATCCCGGCGCGGCAATTGCCCGACAAGGGCGTGTCGCTGCTCGATACCGCCTGCGCCCGCGTCGGCATGTCCCAGGCGTCGATCCCCGCTCCGGTCGAGGACCGCCAGCGCCGCCTCGCGCTGATCGACACCGAGCTCGGTGCGATCCAGCGCGAGGAGGCGACCGGCACCAATCACGAGGCACGCCGCGTCGCCCTGGAACAGGAGCACGCCAAGGTTTCCACCGAACTCGGGGAGGTGATGAACCGCTGGGAGGAGGAGAAGGCGCTCGTCGCCAAGATGCGCGACCTCCGCCACCAGATCGAGACGGCGGCGGTGCCGATGCCGGGTCCCGACGGCAAGCCCGGCGAACCGGTGGATACCGAGTCGCTGAAGAAGGAGCTCGGGGAGACCGCGACCGCGCTGCACACGCTGCAGGGCGAGGAGCCGCTGGTCTTCCCGGTGGTCGATGGCCAGGCGGTGGCTGACGTCGTGGGTACCTGGACCGGCATCCCGGTCGGACGGATGGTCTCCGACGAGATCAACAACGTCCTGAAGCTGAAGGACCATCTGATGGAGCGCGTGGTCGGCCAGGACCATGCGCTGGACGCGATCGCGCAGGCGATCCGCACGTCGCGCGCCGGGCTGACCGACCCGCGCAAGCCGATCGGCGTGTTCCTGATGGCCGGTACCTCGGGCGTCGGCAAGACAGAGACGGCACTCGCGGTTGCCGACCTGCTCTATGGCGGCGAGCAGAACATGACGACCATCAACATGTCCGAGTTCAAGGAGGAGCATAAGGTCTCGCTCCTGATGGGCTCGCCCCCCGGTTACGTCGGCTATGGCGAAGGCGGCGTGCTGACCGAGGCCGTCCGCCGCCGCCCCTACTCCGTCATCCTGCTCGATGAGATGGAGAAGGCGCATCCCGGCGTGCAGGACGTCTTCTTCCAGGTGTTCGACAAGGGCGCGATGAAGGACGGCGAAGGCCGCGACATCGATTTTCGCAATACCGTCATCATCATGACGTCGAACGCCGGCACCGACACGATCGACAAGCTGTGTGCCGATCCTGAAATGGCGCCGGAGCCCGAGGTGCTGCGCGACAGCCTGATGCCGGACCTGCTGAAGTCGTTCAAGCCGGCCTTCCTCGGCCGCACGAACGTCGTCATCTACTATCCGTTGCCGCCCGAGATCCTGAAGAAGATCGCGGGCCTCAAGCTGCGCAGCATCAGCCGGCGGCTAAAGGAAGCCTACAACGTGCCGCTGCAGGTCGATGACGCCGTCATCGACGCCATCGTCGAGCGCTGCAAGGAAGTCTCCTCGGGCGCCCGCAACATCGACAACATCCTCAGCCGCACGGTGCTGCCGGAACTCTCGGCACGCATTCTCGAGCGCCTCGCCGAGGGTCATGAAATCCTTCAGGTGAAGGTGGCCATGAACGACGATGGCTCGTTCCGGTACGAGGTCGGTTGAGGTAAGGTTCTTCGTATCAGGAGGCGACATCGGGTCGCCTTCCGGGGGTAGGTTGGGAAAGGGAAAAGACAATGCCAATTCTGATGGAATACAAGAACATTCCTGGCGAGAGCAAGATCAAGGGCTTCGAGAAGTACATCGAGCTGACCTCGTTCGAGTTCGGCCTCGGCCGCCGGATCACCTCCGGTGTGAACTCGGTCCGCGAAGGTTCCGTCGTGAACATGAGCGAGATCGTCGTGAAGAAGTCGACCGACGGCACGACCCTGAAGCTGTTCGAGCAGGGCTGCTTCGGCAAGCTGGACAACGACGTGAAGATCTCCTTCGTGCGCACCGGCGCGGGCGACCCGCAGGAGTTCCTGGGCGTGTACCTGAAGCAGACCGGCGTTTCCGGCCTGTCCTTCAAGGCGGCCGGCGGCTCGGGCGTGGACAGCCGCCCCGGTGAGACGCTGCACATGAACTTCGGCGAGATCGAGGTGAAGTACAACCCGATCGGCGACGACCTGACGGGCAGCCCGGCCTCCACGAGCTGGAAGCTGTCGTCGATGACGAAGTGATGCCGCGCCGCTCGGCGGCGTGACATCCCCGGCGGCGGCTTCAACCGGCGCCGGATGACAAGACAGGACATGCCGTCCGGAGCGATCCGGGCGGCATGACCGTGAAGGAAACCAGGTCAGGAACCCACGCGATGTCCGGCAGTACCGTCCACATGTGCTACGGCAGCATCCGCGGCGAGGCGGAAGTTCCCGCCAATGTCATCAAGGCGCCGGCCAGCGGCGGGTGGATGAAGCTCACCAGCTGCTCGCTTGCCGCGGCCGTCAACTATGGCCAGCGATATTCGCTGCAGCTCCAGGGTGGTGGTGACGTGACGCCGATCCTCGTCAGCAAGGTCACCGATGCATCATCGACCGGGATGTTCCGCGAAGCGATACTCGGCAAGGCCGACCAGAACGCCGTGATCATCTTCATGCGGACCGGCCCTGACGGGCCGCAGGAATACATGCGCCTCGAAATTGAGAATTGCGGCATCGTGGATTTCACCGTCGACAGCAGCGGCGATGATCGTGCGACCGAGAAGTTTGGAATCAGCTACGGCCGCATGTCGGTCATCTCCTGGGGTTTTGACGCGAGCGGCCAAGCCGCCGGCCAGGCCATGGCGATGATCGAGAACGTGAGCTGACGGAGGAGATGCGACCATGCCGCTGTTGATGAAGTTTCCCGGCATCACCGGGGAAGGCACCGTCGAGGAGCACATCGGTTGGTTCGCACTGACCGGCTTCGACTGGGGCGGCACCCGCGCAGTCCGCCGCGTGTTGAAGAGTTCGGGGCAACCCGTGGTGACCATCGCTCCGCCCCAGATGCGCAGCGCCACGGTCCGCCGGAAGTCGGATTCGCAATCGGCGCTGTTCTGGATGCTCATGGTCGGCAGGGCCGCCGATGTGCCGAAGGTCACCCTGGAATGGCTGCGCACGGGCCAGGGCTCCCCGGTGTGCTACTTTTCGATAGAGTTCGACGGCGTGCGCATAGCACGCATCAGCGAGGATTCGACGGGCGACCATCCCATCGAGAGCATGGATCTCCTGTATCGTACGGTCACGCTCGGCGTTCGCGATGTGGGCAATTCGCTGACCGGTGCGCAGGACATCGTGACCTATTCGGTGCCGTTGAATATGTGACCGCCGCGGCTGCGGTGGCGGGCTGACAGCGCCATCGCCCGCTGCGTCGCACAGGCTGAACGCGATGATGGCCTGAAGGCGATCGGTACCGGGTATCGCCTTCGCACCGGCGCCGCGCGTCCCGACGGAATCACGGGCAGACGCAACCTGACACCGTCATCGTAGCGCGCCGATCAGCCCAGGGACACCCGCAGGGCCGCCGCCCGAACCTGGTCCGTCCCCGATACCCAGGGCTCTCGCGCGGTTCGTCCTCTCATACCAACGGCCGAATTCTTCGACCGCTGGCATCGGCTTCGGCCTGCGCTCGGACGCCGGGCGCAAACCCCCAGTTTGCTTGGCTTTCGCCGGGCCGCCTTCGCGGCCTCGGCACGAGCCCATGTCTCGTGCCGTCGGAATCAGACCACGCAATCCACGCCGATCGCGCTGACATTGTCGCGCGCACCGCGGCCTACCGCCTCGGTCACGATCGCCTGGGCATCCGCCCCGCCGGCGAGCATGGCCTGGATCTCGCCCTCGGCCATGGTCTTGAACAGGCCATCGGTGCACAGCAGGAAGCGGTCGCCTTCGATGATGCGGCCCGAGACCTTGTCGAGTTCCAATTCCCCATGCGCGCCGATCGCGCGGGTGATGACGTTGGCCTGCGGATGGCTCTCGGCTTCATCTTCCCGCAGCGTGCCCTGGTCGACCAGTTCCTGCACCAGGCTGTGGTCCTTGGTAACGCGCGACAGCGTGCCCTGCCGCAACAGATAGGCGCGCGAATCGCCCGCCCAAAGCATCGCGAAATGTTCCCCGCGCGCCAGCATGACGACGACGGTCGAGGCGAGGATGCGGCCCGGTCCGCGCCGCGCCGCTTCCTCCTGCAATTCCTCATGTACGGCGGTCAGGCGCAGGCGGACCTGCGCCAGCAGTTCCGCGGCGGCGAGCCCAGGGGGGACGACCTTCATCGCCGCGACGATGGCGTTTGACGCGACATCCCCCGCACCATGCCCGCCAGCACCGTCCGCCACGACCCACAGGCCGATATCCGGGCGTTCGAGCAAGGCATCCTCATTGCGCGGGCGCACCGCACCGGGATGGGTCGCGGTCAGCGAGACAAGGCGCCAGGTCATGCGTCGGCTTCCAGTAGGCTGGCAAAATCGGCGGCTGGCAGCAAAGCGGGTCGCGGCCGGATCATTGGCGGCAGGCGGCCCCCGCCGCCACTCCACCAGCCACCGCCGGGCGGCGGATCGGGTGCGTCGGCCGGCAGGTGCGTGGCATGCGATGGGGCGGGGTCGAAAGGCTCGGGAAGCGCAGCGGCCTGCACTGGTTCCCGCGCAGGCGCGGGCAGCGGTGGCGCCGCGCCGAACGGTCCATCGCCCGCCGCAATCAGCGCGGCCAGCGGATCGGCGGCATCGTCGGGCCCTGCGGAGGGTTGCGGTGCGGCATCGAGCGCGGCACCGGCGGCCGGGAGGAGTGCAGGCACCGGATCGCTCGCCGTACCCGCCGCTTCACCAAGCAGGAATGCGAGCGTGCCATCGGACGGAGCGGGCTCCGAGATCGCCTGCTGCGGCGCTGCGGGGAGCACCGCCGGGCTGCCGAGCATGTCGAGCACATCATCCCGCGGTTCCGCACGGGGAGGTTCTGCCGTGGGCCACGTCGGAGCGGGCGCGGCGATCGGGGCATCGCTGAACAAGCCAAGGACGTCCAGCCCATCCGGCGGGGCAGGACTGCCATCGACAGGCCCATCGCCGGTGGACGGCGGCAGGGCATCGGGCACTGCGGGCATCGCATCCCCGAACATGTCGAGCAGGTCGCCCGCGATGGGTTCGGCTTCGGTAGAAGCGGAGGACAGCGGCGGCGGATCGGCAGGTTCCGCCAGTGGCCAGGTGGCGGGCGTGGCGAAGCCGGGGATTTCCGGAAACGCGGCATCCGGCATTGGGATCGCGGCCGCCAACGCATCGGCATCCGCCTGCCCGCCCCGACCGGCCAAGGCCGCCGCCTCCAGCGCGGCGAACCATGCGGGACCTGGAACTGCATCGCCCGGCGCCAGCAGGGCCGCGAGCGTGATCGGGAAGCGCCGTCCGACCATGTCCTCGCTCGGCAGCATCACACCGGCCACCGCATCCGGCCCGCAGGCGCCGGCTGGCAACGCGAATCGCCAGGGTGGCGCGCCATCCCACCGTTCCGCCCAACGATCGCCGAGCCGTTCTCGCGCCGTCGCCATGCCGTCCTGCAACCAGGAATCCCACGGCCCGACGAAGCTCGTCGGCAGGCCACGGCGCACGAAATCGCCATGCGCCGGCACCTTGCCGAACAGGCCCGTCAGGGGGAGAGCGTCGGGCATCTGAACTCCGTCAGCTCGCGCAGGCCGAAGGGGTGCTGCGTGCTGCCCGCGCGCAGCTCGAAATCGATCACGCGATCGCCCTGCGTCACGCGCAGACGCAGCCTTTCGCGTGCCGGCGTGGTGGTCAGGGTGGACCCACGCCGCATCACCAGCCGCAGCGCCGACCAGGCGCCGTCATAGGCGAGCGGCCCGGCGAGCGACGGCGGGTCGAAGGTCAGCGTCGTGTTGCCGCGCGCCGGCCAGGACATCGGGATGGGTCGGAAGGCGGAATTGCGGGTGATCTCAGTCTTCACACCCTCCGCTTCCAGCGTCGCCATCTGCGTGCCGGCATCCATGCTCTGCGGCACCAGCTCGAAGCGCAGTCCGATCGAGGCGACGCCGGGGAAGAAGGCATCGCGGATCGCCCGAGCGCGCTGGAACTGCGCAAGGTCGGCCGCGGAGATCGGCGGCGGCAGGCCATCGGTTGCCACCGGCCGCCAAGGCAGTTGGGTGATGTCGGCATATTGCCGGACATTCTGCGTGAAGAACTGGTCGAACACGCCGCCCGGACCGAACAGGCGGATGAAGTCATCCACCGGCAGATCCTGGCCGTTGATGTTGAACGGGAAGCGTTGGTCGAGCCCACGACAGAACGGCGCGATCTGCTGTGCGCCGGCCGCCGCGAGTGCCGCCTTCGCCCCACCGCCACGCGCGGCGGCGGAAGCGGTGACCATGCCGTTCAACCAGCGCTGCAGCGGCTGCGGCTGGCGCACCGCCTCGGCCTGCAACCGCTGGCCGGGGTCAAGGCCCACGGAGGGCGGCGGCAGCGTGCCCGGCGGCGTGCTGGCCAGGCGCTGCACCTGGACGAACAGCTCGTTGACGATCTTCAGCACGTCATCCAGCGGCTGGCCGGCGGCGGTGCGGATCGCCTCGAAGCGCGGTTCCACGATGTCGCTGACCGGTTCGGCGCCGGTCGGCTCCGGCGGCTGCGCGGGCTGGCCCGGCGGCGTCGCGGCGCGCGGCTGCGCACCGGGGCGCGTCCAGCCCTGCGGCGGCGTGCCGACCGTCACCTGCCGCGCGATCGCGCGCAGCAGGTCCTTGATGGGCGAATTCGGCGCGCCGAGGATGTTCAGCGCCTCGGCCTGCTGCGCCAGAGCGGGCGGTAGCGGGATGAGGTTGAGATCCTCCAGCAGCGCCTGCCACTGCTTCACATATTCCTCGGCGTAGAGCCGCAACACCGACTGTTCCAACTGCACCGGGTCGTCGGTGCCGAGATTGGCCCCTTCCGCCCCCAGCACCCAGTATTCGGCAACGCCCTGACGCACCGCCTGGCCCAGCACCGGCAGCAGGCCGCGATACAGCCCATCGATGGTGTAGAGGCCGGGGATGCCCTCGGTCAGCGGCTGGCCGGAGGCGCGCACGAAGTACCGCTGGCCGGACTGGCCGAGCGCATCAGCCGGCCGCCAGGGCTGGATATTCTGCCCCGCCGTCGCCGCGATGGTCTGCAACCGCGAGAACACCCGCTGTGCCAGCGGCAGGCGGGAGAAGACGCGCCGCGCCTGGTCCACCAGCGCGCCATCCACCGGATAGCGCTGGAAGTTGCGCGCCAGCGTGGCATCGAGGTGACCCATCAGCGCATCGCGCACCGGCTGGTTCACCGCACCTGGAAAGCTGCGTTGCCAGTCGCGGGCAAACCAGTTCTTCACCACTTCAATGTCGAGAGGACCTTCCTGGCCCAGCATCAGATAGGCGCGGGTCGTGTCGTACAGCTCATCCGGCCGCTGGAAGGCACCGCGCATGACCAGTTCCATCCGCGCCAGCAGCCGTGGCAGGAAGGACCGGTCGAGCGCGCGGCGATAGGCGGCGTTGGCACCCGCCTCGAGCTTGTCGCCCTGGCTCAGCCCCAGCATCGGGCCGTCGCCGCGGGCCGCCGGCGGCAGGTCCCGCGCGGCGTCGAGATAGGGCAGGATGCGGCGGAATTCGGCATCGGAGATGCGCTCGAAGGGGACGCCCTGCGACGCCTGCTCGGATTTCGCGACCCGGTCAGCGAGGCGCTGCGCGCGCGCCTGCTCGGTGCTCCAGGCGCTGTAGCCGAACAGGCCGCCACCGGCGATCACGAGACCGGCGATCGACCATGCCGCGATGGCGACGATGCGCCGGCGCTTGTCGGCCTTGCGGTCGTTCGACGCCAGCCGCGCCTCGTTGAACACCACGTTCTTCAGGAGATTCGTGATGAAGTAGGCGCGGCCCTTCTGCTGCATCACCGCCGCCGGGCGACGCGGATCGAATCCGAAGGACCGCGACAGCGCGCCGGCCAGCCGGTCGAGCGGGCTGCCTTCCTGCGTGCCCGAAGTGAAATACACCCCGCGGAGCATCGGCGCCGGATCCAGCCGCGTCCCGCCGAAGGCCGCCGCGACGAAGGCGCCGAGTGCGCCCTCCATCGAGGCGAACTGCGCCGGGAAGCCTTCAAGTGTCGCACGCTGCTGCGGGCCACGCTCGTTCTGCAGCCGCTCGAGCACGCGGTCCTGCAGGCGGCCGAGCAGCAGTTGGAATTCCTCGTTGAACTTCGCGGCGTGGCCGGCCTCACCCGCACCTTCGACCGGGAAGGTGAAGCCCCAGACCTGTTCGCGCGCGGTCTTGTCGAGGTCGTCGAAGAATTCCATGAAGCCGGCCAGCAGGTCGGTCTTGCTGATCATGAAATAGACTGGCAGGCGCTGGCCGAGTTTCTCCTCCAGCTCCTTGATCCGCCGCCGCACGGTGCGCGCATGCTGCTCGCGCTCGGCCGGGCCGAGCCGAGAGATCATGTCGACGCCGAATGTCACCAGCACGCCGTTCAGCGGCAGGCGCGGGCGGTTCTTCTTCAGCAGGCCGAGGAAGCGTTCCCAGCCAGCCTTGTCCGCCGCCGCATCCGAATCCTGGGTGGTGTAGCGCCCCGCGGTGTCGATCAGCACGGCGGTGTCAGTCAGCCACCATTCGCAGAAGCGCGTGCCGCCGACGCCTTGCAGCTTGCCGCCGTCGCTCAGCGGGAAGTCGAGGCCGGAATTGGCGAGCGCCGTCGTCTTGCCCGAACCGGGCGGGCCGATGATGACGTACCAGGGTTGGTCGTAAAGGAACGCGCCCTTCTTGCCGGAAGCCGACTTCAGGCGGTCGAGCGCGGCAGTCAGCCGCTCGCGCATCTCGCCTTCTTCTTCGGCGGCGCGATCGGCGCCGGGGTCCGGCGCGGCGATGCCCGCCACCAGCAGCATGTCCCGGCGCGACTTGCGCCGTTCCATCACCCAGATCACCACGAGCGTCAGGACGAACAGCACCGCACACAGGATCATGCGGTTTGTTTCGGTTTCGAGCGGCCGGAAGCCACCGACCTCGATCATCGGGCCGAACAGGTAGACAATCGGCATCAACAGCATGACCGCGACCAGCGCCGCGACCGCGCGCCCCGTCAGGAAGGGACGGAAGACGTTGAGGAGTTCCATGGTCAGTTCGTACCCCTCAGCAGGATGACCTCGATACGCCGGTTCTCCTCCCGGCCCTCGGCTGTCCTGTTGTCGGCAATGGGTTCGGCATCGGCGCGGCCCTCGACCGTGAAGCGGCCGACATCCCCCGTGGCGGCGGAGATGATCGCCGCGGATGCCTCGGCCCGCGCCTGCGAGAGATGGAAGTTGGACGGGAAGCGCACGGTGCGGATCGGCTGGTTGTCTGAATGACCGATCACCTGCACGCGCCCCGGTTCGGTCCGCAGCCCCTGCCCAATGCGTTCGAGCATGGGCACGAAGCGCGGTTCGACCGTCGCCGACCCCGAGGCGAACATGCCGCGCCCCTTGATGCGCACGGTCACGGAGCGCCCGTCACCGAACACCGTCAGCAGGCCCTGGTCGATCTCGGGCTTGAGGAACTGGCGCAGCGTGGCGAGGAAATCCGGCGGCGGCGGCGGCAGGTTGCGCGGCGGCGGTGCCGGCGGGGCGGGCGGCACGGGCGGGGCGGAGCGCTCGATCTCCGGCACCATGCCAGGCGGCAACGCGGCCATGCGTTCATAAAGGCCATCCGAGCCCTCATTCATCGCATTGGCCAGCCAGGCATAGCCCATGCCCAGCGCGAACACGGCGACGCAGGCCGCGACCCAGGCCGGGATGCCGCGGCGCGGGCCGCGATGCGGCGCATCGACACCCTTCCAATGCGGCGACAGCTCGCGTTCCCACGGCGCGCGCACTTGCGTCAGAAGTTGGTAGAGCCCGGTGCGGATCTGGTCGAGTTCGGAGGCGCCGCGAGGCGACAGCCGATAGCGCCCCTGGAAGCCCATGGACAGGCACAGGTAGGACACTTCGAGCGCATCCTTCCAGCGCCCAGGGTCCTTCTGCATGCCGGCCAGCACATCGAAGAAGCGGTCGCCCGACTTCACTTCCTGATGGAAGGTCGCGACCAGTGACTGCACCGACCACACGCTGCCCTGCCCCCAATTGTAGGACAGCACCACGTCGTCGAGGCTGGCACAGAGGATGTAGTGCGCCGCACGAACCTGTTCGGCGCTGACGCCGGCGTCGCGGGCATCGACCTCGAACTGGCGGAAGGCGCGCAGCGCGCGCTCGCGCAGTTCCTCGCCCTGCGGCGGCGCGGTCATGCCGGCATTGGCAAGGCGCCCCTGCAGGTCGAGCAGCGGCTGCGCAGCGGCGGCGAGCGGGCCGATGCCGGTCTTGGGCAGCGCCTCGGCCTCACCGGCCAGGCGCGGCGCGGCTTCAGCACGGCCGGCCGGCGCCGCCCCTGTGGGCAGGCCGCCGAAACCGCCGACGGGCGCGGAAGGGGCGCCGAAACCGGGCTGCGGCTGCTGGGGTCGGGGCGGCGGCGCGGCGCCGCCCGGGCCCCGCACCACCGTGCGGTCGCTGTCATTCGGTTCGGCGAAGGGATTGTCGCTCATCGCGCCGCGTCCTTCGGGTCAGGCCGGGACATCCGGGGGATCAACCCCTGATCGCCCAGAGTTCCATCTTGAGGTTCGGGAAATCGCCGGAGACATGGATGGCGAAGGCCCCGGAATTCTGCATCTGCGCCCAATGCGGGCTGCCGCGGTCCAATTCGAAATAGACTGCGGCCGAATGGAAGGGGATCTGCCGGGGCGCCACCGGAAGCGGGCGCACCTGGATGCCCGGCAGCGCCACGTTGACCAATTCGCGGATGTGCTCGACGGCGCCGATTTTCACCTGGTTCGGGAAGACGCGGCGCAGCTGTTCCGACGGCAGATCCGCCTGCACGGACAGCACGAACTGGCTGGCGCGCAGCAGGTTGCGGTCGACGATTGGCCCGACGCGCACGCCGAACTGGCGTTCCTGCAGCGGGATGGAGACGGCGTTGGTCTCCAGCACCATCGACAGCGACCGGCGCAGATCGGCGACGACCGGCGCGAAGGACCGTTGCAGGTCCTCATGCCGATAGGCCGGGTAGGTCGCGGCCATGCGCTTGGGATCGGTGAAGGTGGCGAGCTCACCGGCCAGCTGCACCAGCGCGGCGTAGAGCGATTCCGGATGGACGTTGCCCGCATCGGCCCAGTGCGCGAGCAGCGGCTGCCAGCGATTGACCGCCTGCAGCAGCAGAAAGTCCGCGACCTCCGCCACGCCGCGCGCGCCCGGTTGGGACAGGCGCGCCCCGAGCGCTTCCGCCCGCTGGCCGAGCATGCCGACCAGTTCGCCCACCAGGTTGCCCAGCGGCGGCGTGGCCGACACGCGCAGGCAGGGCGGGATGAAGCGCTCATCGACGACGACGCGGCGATCGGCCTGCACCTCGACCACGCGGGTCAGGCCGATGGTGGAGAAGCCCGCGCGTTCCTCGGTTTCCAGCATGAAGCGCAGGCGTGGGCGGCCGACCTGCAACTCGGCGGGGACGGTCGCATCCGAATGGGTGTCGAAAGCCTCGAAGCTGCGCATGCCGAAGCGGGCATTGGCGGTGTCGGGGCCTTCGATGAAGGCGATCTCGGGGCTGCCGGGCTGGCGCACCGGCAGGGCCAGGTAGACGACGCAGTTGCGCGTGCCTTCCGGCAGGTCGAGCGGCGATGGCTGGTCCGCATGGCCAGGGACGGAGAAGGCTGTGCCGTCCTCCATAATGCCGGTTGCCGAGGCGATGGCGAACTTGCCCGCCGCCAACAGGTCACGGTCGAGCGACAGCTCCGTGATGCCCCAGGGGTGGGACCGCAGCGGCGCGGCGCGCGCCTGGAGCATCCATTCGGCATGGCGGTCCTGCTGCTGAAAATGCTGCGCCCGGAGGAACATGCCCTCCTGCCAGACCACCTTGTCGTGCCACAGCATCCGCGCCCTGCCCCCTTGTGCCCCGGCCTAACCGTCTCGCCGCGCTGCCTGTTCGTAGGCGCGCGCGAATTCCTTGCCGAAGGCGCTGTCGAAATCGTCGTCGAACTGTTCGGTCACCTGTTGGTGGAGACGCTTGTAGGCCTCCCACAGGCGCTTGTCCTTGCTGGCGAAAAGCCCGCCGCCGCCGCCATCGGTGCCTTCGATCCCTTCCGGTGCGAGCCGCGCGAGCAGCGCCCGGGCGGCCGCCTGGGTCGCGGCGAGCGTCGCCACCTGGTGGGCGGTCAGGTCCTCGACCGTCTCGCGCACCGCACGCGGGCCGGCCTGCGGGCCGGCGGTCAGCAGCGAGGCCAGCGCCTGTTCATCGGAAGCGGCGAACTTCACCGGGTTATTGCCGGCGGAGCGCAGCATCGTTTGCTCGATGCGGAATTCGCGCTTCACATCGGCCCGCGCGATCAGCAGTTGGCGCATGCCGGAAATCGCCGCGTGGAAGGCGGCGCCCATGGCGCGCAAAGCTGCTTCGGGATCCGCATTGGCGGCGAGCCCTGGCGGCAGGCCGGCGCCGGCGAGGAAGGCCACCAGCCCGGCATCGGCACCGCCGGCCGAGGGCGCGGCGGCAATGGGGCGCGGCGTCGGTGGCGGGGCCTCATGCACCGGCGGAGGTGCCGGCGGCGGGGCGGCGCGGGGCGGCTCGGCGAAGGGGTCCGCATGCGGCGCCGGTTGCGGCACATGGGGCGCCATCGGCGGGGGGGCGGCGAACGGGTCGGCCGCGCCGGGCAATGGTCCGGCCGGTGGCATCGGGCGCGGGGCCGGCGGCGCGAAAGGGTCAGGCCCGGACGGCGGGGCGGCGGGCTGCGGCGCATAGGCCGCCGGCGTCGCGAAGGGGTCCGGGCCTGCGGGGGGCGCAGCGAAGGGATCGGGTCCACCGGGCCGCGAGGGCGGCGGCGCGGCGAAGGGATCGGGCTCGGCCTGACGCGCGGGCGGCGGCGGTGCGAAGGGATCGGGGCCTGCAGGCCGCATCGGCGGCGGCGCGAAAGGATCCGGGCCCGCCGGCCGAGCCGGGGCGACCGCGAAAGGATCGGGCCCTGCCGGACGGGCGGGCGGTGGCGCGAAGGGATCGGGGCCGGGCGGGTGGGCTGGCGGTGGCGCGAAGGGATCCGGAGCAGGCGCCCCCGCCGGCGGTGCGGCAGCGGCGTCCGGCCTGGAAGGCGGCCGTGCGGGCTGCGCCGCCGGCGCCGGCGACAGGTCGATGTTCCAGTCGTCCGGGATACGCGACGCCCCCCCTGACGGTGCGGGCGGCGGCGGCGCGGCCGGGGTCGAGGGCGTCGGTCCCAAATCCCAGCTGTCCGGGATCACCGAGACCTGCTGCATCGGCTTCGGCGGCATGAAGGCGTCCGACGAGGCCGGCCGGTGGTCCGGCATCGCCGGCCCCTCATTGAAGGGATCGAAATCAGCGGGCATGCCGCTGCCGCTCGGCAGGCCGGGCATGCCGGTCGTCGGCGGCTTGGCGCCCATGAAGGGATCACCCGGCAGGCGCGGCTGCAGCGGTTCATCGCGCGGCGGCGCGCCCCAGCCACCACCCTGGTCCTGCCCACCCCAGGCCGGCGGCGGAGCGGCAGGCGCCGCGGCCCAGCCCGGCGTGGCAGCCGGCTGGTCCCAGCCACCGCCATGCTGCGGCGGCGCGGCCTCGGGCAGGCCGCCGCCCCACGCGGATCCGGCCGACTGGCCGCCTGCCATCGCGACGCGCACTTCGATCTCATAGGCGCCGAGCCGCAGCCGGTCGCCATCATCGAGCATCTTCACCTGGTCGCGCCCGACCGGCGCGTCGGCGTGATTGATGAAGGTTCCGTTGGTCGACAGGTCGCGCAGCTGCCAGCCGCCACCGCGGAATTCCAGCACGCAGTGGTGCTTCGACAGAAGCCGGTCCGGATCGGACAGCACCCAGCTTGCATCGGCGCCACGGCCGATGACGAAGTCGCCCCCGGGCACGCGCCGCTGTTCCGGCACCACGCTGTCCGGACAGCGGATCATGGTCAGGGTCAGTTCCATCGGTTCGTCCCCCCCGAGGCTGCCGGCACGATGCGCGCCGTCACGGCATCCTCGGCCGCGGTGCCGGCGGAGGCGGCGGCGGTATCACCTTGCGCTGGATCGGCCCGGGCGGCGCAGCCGCGGGCGGTGGCGCAGGCGGAGCTTCCTCGGGCGGCAGTCGGCCAGCGCCACCACCGGCGATGTCGCGCGCGCTGACGATGAAGCGTTCCAGCCGGTCCTGCGCCTTCTCAGGCGCATGGCGCGTGGCGGCGAGCATCACCGCGCCGGTGACCGCCGTCGCCGTCAGGTGGTCGGCCGGCGGGACGGCCATCTGGCCTTCCGGCGCCATGCTGCCACCGCTCCAGAAAGCACCCATGGCTGCCCAGGATTCGGGGGTGGCGAACTTGGTCTTCTCGGCGGCCGCGGCGGCCTTGCGGCGCGCGGGTTCATCGGGCCGGCGCACCCAGCCCTCCGCCGCATCGACCGCGGCGGCGTCCTCCGCAGGCAGCGCGGCGCCCGGCACGCCGCGCGCGCACATGCACGCCCACCACACCGCCTCGCGCTTCGGCAAGGCGTGGGCAAGCAGCTTCACGGCGTCCTGGTGGCGTCCGGCGGCAACGAGGCGGTCGACGCCGGCGGCTGCGGAATCGGCGCCTGCGATGGCCTTCTCGCCATCGGGATCGAGTTCGAGCCGGGGCACCAGCGGTGCGAGCGGCCCGGCGAGCTTTGCAGGGACTTCGGTCATCAGTTGATGAGGACGATGCCCCCCTTCACGATCGTCACGGCGCTGCCCTCGACCTGGTTGATCATGCCCTCGACCTTGCTCATCAGACCAGCCTTGGCTTCGAACATCATCTGCGCGTCATTCTTGATCATCATCGACTTCAGCTCGATCTGGAAGGGCGACATCGTGATGGTGCTGCCGCCACAGACCAGTTTGATCTCCTGGGCCGCGTTCAGCTCGATCTTGCCCGCTGTCGCCTTGACCGTGATGTTGCCGGTCTTTGACGTTTGCTTGATGTTTCCATTGACCTCGGCCGACTGGTTGCCCTGGCCGACGACGAGATCGTGGTGGCCCTGACTCACCTCGGTGTAGTGGTCGGACTTCTTGACGATGACGATGTGGTCGCCCTCGGTCACCTCGACGATGCGGTCGCCCTTCTTCACGAAAAGCGCGTCATTGCCCTTGTCGATGACACGGTAGTGGTTGCCCTCCTCAAGATGCGTGAGGAAGTCGCCCTTCTGGAGGGTGATGTACTTGTCGCCGTTCTTCAGCAGATAGGTGTCGTCACCGTCGAAGTCGCCGACATTGATGGTCTCCGTCCGGGCATTCTTGACAAGGACATTCATGTCCTTCTCGGCCTGGATGAAGAACTCCTCCGACCCCTTGGTGTCGTCGAAGCGCAGGATGTTGGCGTTGGACGTGCCGCCCTTCTTGGAGGAACGGGTCGAGAAGCCGCCCTGCTCCTTCTTGCCGGGCATCGGGAAGGGCGGCGGCGCGTCGTCGCTGTACAGCGAACCCACGATCACCGGCTTGTCCGGATCGCCGTCGACGAAGCCGACCAGCACCTCGTCGCCGATGCGCGGCAGGAAGAAGGTGCCGCCCCATTTGCCGGCGAAGGGCTGCGCCACGCGCACCCAGATCTCGCAGGCCGTGTCGTCCTTCGGCCAATGATGGTCCCACAGGAAGCGGACCTTCACCCGGCCCAGCTTGTCCGTGTAGATCTCCTCATTATCGGGGCCGACCACGATGGCCGATTGCAGCCCGGGCACCATCGGGCGCGGCCGCGGCGCCGCGGGGCGGAAGGGCCGGTCGTCGGGCATCAGCGTGATCGAGCAGGAATAGCCCGCCCCGCCGCCGTCGACGATATGCGTCTCATCGAATGCGCTGTGGACCACGCGGGTCAGCAACCAGGTCGTGGTCGCGTCTTCGTTCGGGTCGATCTGCACGGTGATCTTGCAGCCGGCGATGAAGGCCGGGTCGTAGCCGGTCGCGCGCGCGATATCGGCCTCGGCCTCGTAGGTCTGCATGGCGAGCAGCGCCGGATCCGCATCCGCCATGGTGTGCTGCCCGCCCGGCCAGTGGAACATCTGGAAGGCGGGGTCGTTCTGGATCGCCGTCAGCGCGGTGGGCGTCGTCGCATCCAGCAGGTTCGAATGCTTGGCCAGGTCATAGTCGAGGGTACGGACGGCGCCCGGCTTCAGCCGCGCCTGCCGCGTGAAGCCGGTCAGCGAGTCCCACGCCGAGGAGGATGCGCTGACCCTGTAGGGCCCCGAGGAGATCGGCAGGTAGTCGGCCGCGGCCGAGGCGACGAGCATGATGTGCTCGTTGTCGCCGTGGATGAAGTAGTAGCCGCAGCCGGTCTCGTCCATCAGCCGCTGGCAGAAGTCGAAATCGGTCTCGTTGAACTGCATGCAGTACGGCCGCGGCGTCTCCGGCGCCGACATGAAGACCGGCACAGCGGCGGCGGCCTCGGTGCACAGCTTCTTGACGATGGTGGGCACCGATTCGTTCTGGAACACCCGCGCATCGGAGGTGCGGGTCAGGTTCCAGAAGCTGGGCACGATCTCGAAGCCATAGGCCGTGTAGCTGGTGCCGAAGGTGCCGATTCGCCGGAAGGCATTGATCACGCCGTGGAACTGGCGGGGCTGCATCGTCTCGTCGCGGGTGATCGTCACCAGCGCGGTCTGGCCGATCATGTCCGCGGCGGCGATATCCGCGCTCGTGCTCAGCACCTCGGCGTGCACGACGTACGGCCGGGAGATCGCTTCGACGGCCTCGACGCGACGCAGCACGAAGTGCTTGTCGGTCGAAGTATCGATCCGAAGCAGTCGCGTCTCCTGGCTCAACTCGACGGACATAAACCCGCTCCTTTGCCCCGGGCGCAGCATAGCCGCCTCTCTCCGCGTCTTGAAACAGCGGCGCCCGGTCCGGCGGGCCGGAGGATGAAGCGTTTCAGGCGCGCTGTCCCGGTGAAACGACCGCACCCCCTTTGCGGAAGCGCAAAGCGTGCTTCGGGTCACAGCGGGAAAACAGCCGCATGACCACCAGCGCCGACCCCGCCGAGGACGTTCTGCTGCGCCATGCGGCCCTGCCGCTGCCGCGCTACACCAGCTATCCGACCGCACCGCACTTCGCACCTTTGCCGGCCGAGACCGTGGCCGGCTGGCTGGCGGGCTGCGGGCCGGACGACGCGCTCTCGCTGTATGTCCATGTGCCGTTCTGCCACGCGCTGTGCTGGTATTGCGGCTGCCACACGGCGGTGACGCGCTCATCCGCGCGCATCGCACGCTACGCCGCCGGGCTGGAGCGCGAGGCCGCGATGGTCGCGGCGCTCATGCCTGCCCATGGCGGCGTGGCCGCGCTGCATCTGGGCGGCGGCACGCCGACCGCGCTGGGCGCCGCGGGGCTGGTGCAACTGGTCTCCGCGCTGCGGCGCCTGTTTGCCTTCCGCGACGGGGCGGACGTGGCCGCCGAACTCGACCCGCGCAGCCTCGACGACGCGGCGATCGCCGCACTGGCGGGACTCGGGCTGAACCGCGCGAGCCTCGGCGTGCAGGACATCAGCCCGGTGGTGCAGGCGCTGATCGGACGGGTGCAGCCCACCGCACAGGTCGAGGCCGCGGTGCGCGGCCTGCGCGCGGCCGGCGTGGCCGGGATCAACATGGACCTGATATATGGCCTGCCGGCGCAGGGCGTGGCGGATGTGGAGGCCTCGGCCCGATTCGCCGCCGCTTGCGGCGCCGATCGCGTCGCCGTCTTTGGCTATGCGCATGTGCCCTGGATGAAGGCCCACCAGAAGGGCATCCGCACCGAGGACCTGCCGGGCGCGGCGCTGCGCATGCGCCAGGCGGAAGCGGCGGCGCGGGTGCTGACCGGCGCGGGCTATGTCGCCATCGGGCTCGACCATTTCGCCCGGCCGTCCGATTCGATGGCGCAGGCCGCCGCGGCCGGCACGCTGCGGCGCAACTTCCAGGGCTACACCACCGACACCGCGCCCTGGCTGCTCGGCTTCGGCGCCTCGGCGATCGGCCGCACGCCGGCGGGCTTCGTGCAGAACGAGGCGGATGAGCGCCGCTGGCTGGCCGCGGTGGAGGCGGGCCGCCTGCCGGTCGCGCGCGGCCGGCCTTTGAACGCAGAGGACCGGCTGCGCGGCGCGCTGATCGAACGGGTGATGTGCGATGCGGCGATCGACCTCGCCGCCGTGCCGTCGTCGGTCATGGCGGATGCCGCGCCGCGAATCGACGGGCTGGTGGCCGATGGGCTGCTGCGCCGGGAAACCGGACGCCTGGCGGTGACCGAGGCGGGGCGGCCCTTCCTGCGGCATTTCGCCGCATGCTTCGATGCCTTCCTGGCCCCGGCCGGCGGTCGGCACAGCGCGGCCGTGTAGCGGACGTCGGAGTTGGCCGCTGCCGGACTGGAATCAGTCAGGCGCGTGACGATGCCTGCTCCAGCAACGGGTCAGAGCGGTTTGCATGAGTGCAGTCGAACGCAAGCCGCTCTACGGGCGGCGCTCGCATAGCCGCGTCAGCATCGCGGTCAGGTCGGCCGGATCATAGGGCTTGGGCAGCACCAGCGCATTGCGGTGCGTCGCCGGCAGACCCGCCGCGCCATAGCCCGTGGCGACCACGAAGGGGATGCCGCGCGCGACAAGCGCGTCGGCAACGGCGACTGAATTCTCCCCTGCCAGGTTCAGGTCGAGGACCGCAGCGTCCGGAACCTCGGCCTCCAGCGATTCGAGCGCCTGAATGACGGAGCGGACCGGTCCGATCACGCCGAAGCCGGCCTCCTCCAGCGCGTCCTCGACCAGCATGGCCACAAGGGCCTCGTCCTCGACGACCAGAATGCGGTGGGTGGCCCGGTCAGGCGGCATGCGAAGGTCCCTCATTACGCCAGTGGGTCGGGCCGCGGCCCGACATACCCCCCGGCACGAAGCCATTACCACGACCAATGGTTGTGCGCACAACCCACGGCGTGCAACCGGCTCACCGCCGCGTGAAAAGCATGACGACCCCGAGTCCGGCCAGTCCGATCAGCGCCATGACCGTGATGGCAAGCCGCGGGCCATGCGCATCGGCCAGCGCGCCCATCAGCAGGACCCCGAGCGGGCCGGTGCCGATGCAGGTCGTGGTCAGGCCGAGGATACGGGAGCGTGCCTCGGGCGGCGCCTGCATCATCACGATGCCGGTCTGAAGGCTGGAAAAGGCCGCGGTGCCGAGGCCGCCGATCACCAGCAGCAGGACCCCCAGTGGCAGGGACGGCGCATGGGCGGCCAGCATCAGGACGCACAGGAAGCCGGCCGCGCCGACCGCCAGCAGGGTGCGATCGGGTGCCGCGCCACGCCGCAGCGCGAGCGCCAAGCCGGTCAGCAGCGCACCGAAGGGTTCGGCGGCCGCCAGCAGGCCGATGCCAACCGGATCGGCCTGGAAGGCGACAGCCCCGAAGGCGGGCAGGATACCGCTGTAGGAGAAGCCGAAGATGTTCATCACCAGGGTGACGCCAAGCACCATCCGCAGGGCCGGATGGGCGAGCGCGATACGCGCCGCCTCGGCGACCTCGGCCGCCAGGTGGCGCGGCCGAAGCACCCGGCGCTGCTGGCTGTGCGAAGCGCCCTTCACCAGCAGGAGCGCGGCCAGGAAACAGGTCGTCGCGATCAGGTAGGCCGCGGTGATGCCGACCGTCTGGTAGAACAATCCGCCGGCGAGTGGCCCAAGCATGCGCGTGGTGCTCGCCGACATGGTGTCGATGGCGATCGCCTGGACGATGCGCTGCGGGCCGGCGGCCTCGGCGACCATCCGGCGGCGGGTGGCCAGTTCATTGGTCCAGGCCAAGCCACCGATCATGCCGTTAAGGAACAGGTGCCACGGCGCAAGCCAGCCGCCCGCCGCCAACCCGGCGATCACCAGGGCGCCCGCCACCTGCGCCCCCTGCCCGGCCATCAGCAGCCGCTTGCGGTCCAGGCTCTCGGCCAGGGCACCGGCCAGGGCACCGACCAGCAGCATCGGCAGGGCGCGAGCCATCAGCACCAGCGAGACGGCGAAGGCGGAGCCGGTGAGTTCGAAGGTGAACAGGCCGCTGACCAGCATGTCCAGCCAGCGCATGGCGTTGGTCAGGCCGCCCGCAGCCCACAGGCGGCGGAAATCCGGATTGGCGAACAGCTCGCGGAGGGGTGAGCGTCCCGCCGCCGCCGGGGGGCCGTTCAATATCCGGAATCGTCGAGCCGCAGCAGCGGGAAGGCGCTGTGGACATGCGGCATGTTGGTCGGCATCGCCGCATGCACGAAGCCCGGGCCAAGCTGGTCGATGGCCGTGACACCCATCAGGCCGAGCGCCGAGCGCATCTCGTTCTCCAGGATCTCGAGCATGCGCACCACGCCCGCCGCGCCATCGGCCGCCAGCGCATAGCAGTACAGCCGACCCAGCCCGACCAGTTCGGCACCGAGGCACAGCGCCTTGACCACGTCGGTCCCGCGCGAGAAGCCGCCATCAACCCAGACCTTGGCACGTCCGCCGACGGCCTGGACGATCTCGGGCAGCACCTCGATCGACCCGCGCCCGGCATCGAGCTGGCGGCCACCGTGGTTCGAGACATAGACGACCTCGACGCCGTGCTGGACGGCGATCTGCGCGTCCTCCCCGGTCCCGACGCCCTTAAGGATCAGCTTCAGGTCGGGGTGCTGGTCCTTGATGCGCTTCACATCGTCCCAGTTCAGCATGGCCTGGCGCATCTGCGCCTCGCCGGTCGCGCTCGCCCGCCAGGGCTTGGCGAAGCGGCGGACGATGTCGCGCTCGCGGCGCGAATAGATCGCGGTGTCCACGGTCAGGCAGAAGGCGTCATAGCCATTGCCCTTGGCGCGTTGGATGCTGTCCTCGATGAAGCTGGCATCGCCGCGCACGTAAAGCTGGTAGATCTTCGACCCCGGCGTCGCCGCTGCCACCTGTTCCAGCCCGGGCTTGGAAACCGAGGAGAGCATGATCGGCACGCCAAAGGCCGAGGCCCCCTCGCCCGCCGTGACCGCGCCATTGTGGCCGACCGCCATGAATTCCAGCCCGCCGACCGGGGCGAGCATCACCGGCAGGCGGATCGACTTGCCGAACAGCGAGGATGTGCTGTCGATCTTCGATACATCGCGCAGCACGCGCGGGCGCAGCGCGAGCGCGTCGATCCCCATGCGGTTGCGGCGCATGGTGGTCTCGGTCTCGGTCGCGCCGACCAGGTAGTCCCACATATTGGCGTCGAGGCGGTTCTTCGCCGCCTTCACGAATTCATGCAGGGCCAGGTACTTGGTCTGGGTCTCGGCGAGGGCTTCGGGTTCGATCGGCATGGCTCTGTCTCGTCCGGGTCAGAGGAAGTCGCGGGTCCAGGCGGCGTAGTCGGCCTCCCGCGTCACCGTCTTCATCAGCGATGCCGGGGCCACGCCCTTCAGTTCCGCGGGTGGCGTGCCGTCGCGCAGCGCCTTGAGCGTCGCGTGGATGGCGGCGACCGCCGCGGCGAAGGGCTGGTGGCCCTGGAGCGCGACGCGCACGCCATGGGCGGCGAGCTTCGCCTTGTCCGACATGGATGCCGGCGTGCCGCCCAGGATGATCGGCACGCCATTCGCCGCCTGCTGCAGCGCAGCGAGCTGGTCCCAGTCATTCACGCCGGTGAAGAACAGCGCATCGGTGCCACAGGTCGCATAGGCCTTCGCCCGCCGCACCGCCTCGTCGAGATTGACCAGGTTCAGGGCCGAGGTGCGCGCGATGACGGTCAGCCCGGCATCCTCGCGTGCCGCGACCGCCGCGCGCATCTTGCCCAGTCCGGCCTCAAGGCTCAGCAGGCCCGGTTCGCCGCCGCCATGGGCGCGCGGCAGGTCGGTGTCCTCGATGGTCATCGCGGCGATGCCGGCGGTCTCCAGCTCCTCGACCGTGCGCATCACGTTCAGCGCATTGCCGTAGCCGTGATCGGCATCGACCAGCAGCGGAGGCGCGCCGCCGCGGCAGATCCGTCGCGCCTGGTCGGCGAATTCGGACAGCGTGAGAACAATGATGTCCGGCGCGCCGAGCACGGTCAGGGATGCGACCGACCCGGCGAACATCGCCGCCTCGAAACCGAGGTCGGATGCGATGCGCCCGGCGATCGGGTCGTGCACGGAGGCGGGATGGATGCAGGCGCTTCCCGAAAGGATCGCGCGAAAGGCCGCGCGGCGCTGCGCCGTGCTCGGTGGACGTTCCATCCCGGTAGCTTCCTCAGACTTTGTCGCCGGCACTGTGCAACCGGTCGCGCCATCGGTCTACAGCACCCCCGGACATGGGTGGCTCACGCCGTCGTCCGGTCTCCCGCGCCGGTTCGGCGCTGACGCCCGGCCCGAACAGGGGCTAGGCTGCCCGCGCGACATGCAGGGAGTGCGTGATGAGCGATGCGGTGGCCGATGCGCTTCTGGCGCGCAAGGACGAGATCCTGGAACGGCTGAAGGCGCTGCTGCGCCTGCCCTCCGTCAGCACGGACCCGGCCTATGCCGAAGGCATGAAGGCGACGCGCGAATTCCTGATGGCGCGGCTCAAGGAAGGCGGCGTGCAGGATGTCCGCCTGCTCGACGGCGGCGGCCAGCCTGCCATCACCGGGGTGTGGAATGGCGCACCGGGCAAGCCGACGCTGCTGATCTACGGCCATTACGACGTGCAGCCGCCCGACCCGCTCGAATTGTGGAAGACGCCGCCCTTCGAACCCACAATCCGCGACGGCAGGCTCTATGCGCGCGGCGCCTCGGATGTGAAGGGATCGACCCTGATCGCGGTCGAGACGGTGATCGAGTTCATCAAGTCAGGCGGCTGCCCGGTGAACATCCGCTTCTTCCTGGAAGGCGAGGAGGAGATCGGCAGCCCCTCGCTTGGCGCGATCATCGACCGCTTCCCCGACGCGCTGGTGGGCGATGCGATGATCTCCGCCGATGGCGGGCGCGCCAGCACGACGCTTCCGACCGTGAGCGTTGGGTCGCGCGGGCTGACCGCCCTGCGCTTCACGGTCCGCACCTCCGGCAAGGACGTGCATTCCGGGCGCTATGGCGGGGCCCTGCGCAACGCGAACCACGAAATGGCCCGGCTTGTCGCGTCCCTGCATGACGAGGACGGCCGCATCATCGTCCCCGGCTACATGGAGGCCATGGCCCCGATCACCGCGCGCGAGGCCGAGGACGCCGCCGCGCTGCCGGTCGATGAGGCCGATTTCTACCGCGAGGTCGCCGCCGCCCCCTATGGCGACGCGCGCTTCAGCGTGCGCGAGCGCATCACCCTGCTGCCGACCATCGAGGTGAACGGCATGTGGGGCGGATATATCGGCGCCGGTTCCAAGACCGTGCTGCCCTGCGAGGCGCATGCGAAGCTCACCATGCGCCTTGGCCCCAACATGGACCCGCTACGCGCCCAGGCGCTGGTGCGCGACCACCTGCTTGCCAAGGCCGCGAAGGGCACGACGCTGACCTTCGAGGAATCGGGCAACGGCACGCCCGCCTTCACTCTGCGCGAAGGCCACCCTCTGCTGGCCGCGGCCGAGACCGTGATCCGCCGTACCCGCAACCGCGCCCCGGTACGCGCCCGCGCCGGCGGCACCATCCCGATCACCGCCATCTTCAAGGAACGCCTCGGCCTCGACACCATCACCTTCGGCTTCGCCATGCCGGATGAGGATGTCCACGCGCCGAACGAATTCTTCCGGCTGTCCTCGCTGGAGGAAGGGCTGCGGTCCTGGCCGCTGCTGCTGACGGAGTTGGGGAAGGTCACGCCGGAAGCGCTGCGCGGGGGGTGACGGGACGCGGCAAGGGTTTCGCCGCGACGGGTTGGAGGCGCGCCCACCTGGCGCAGCAGGTTGGAGGGGTTTCACCCCTCCAAGCCACCCCACCAAAGGGCGGTGGCCCTTTGGAAACCATCACCTGACGCAGGGCATGACGGTCAGGATCAGGGGCCCGGCATTCACGTTTTCCCCGGCGCGCCAGGATCGTTGCGCCGGCGTCTCAGACTCGCTCACGCCGCCTTCAGCGCATCCACGAACATGTTGCAGTACCGCGCCGCCGTCACGTCGAACACGGCGCGGCGCAGCACCGCATGGCGTTCTTGGCGTTCCTCCAGCGGCATCTCGAGCGCGGTGTTCATCGCCTCGGCGATCGCGTCCGGGTCATAGGGATTGACCAGCAGGGCATCGCTGAGTTCCTCCGCCGCGCCGGCGAAGCGGGACAGGATCAGCACGCCTGGATCGGCCGGATCCTGGGCGGCGATGAATTCCTTCGCCACCAGGTTCATCCCGTCGCGCAGCGGCGTCACCAGCCCGATCCGCGCAATGCGGAACAGCCCGGCAAGCTTCGTCCGTGCCACCGTCTGGGTCATGTAGTGCAGCGGCATCCAGTCGAATTGCGAAAAACGCCCATTGATATCCCCCGCCAGGCGGTCGAGTTCACGGCGCAGCGCCTGGTATTCCGCCACATCCTCACGCGAACGGGCGGCAATCTGCAGCAGGGACACGCGGCGCTGCTGCTGCGGGAAGCGCGTAAGCAGCCGAGCGAAACCTTCGAAGCGGTTCGGCAGGCCCTTCGAATAGTCCAGCCGCTCGGCACTGATCGCGAGGTTGCGGCCGACCAGGCTTTCCCGCATGCGCCGGATATACGCCGTGCCGGTGGACCGCGCCGCGACCCGCGCAAAGCCGGTGGCGTCGATGCCGATCGGGTCGGCGATGGCGCGCACGCGCCGGCCATTGGTCACCACCTCCTCCCCCTCCACGGTGAAGCCGGTGAAGCGCCGCGCGCAGTCGAGGAAATCCTGCAGGTGGGTCCGTGTCTGGAACCCGACCACGTCGAATGCGCACAGCGCGCAGAGCAGTTCATAGGCCGGTGGCAGCGCCTCCAGCACCGAGGCGGGCACGAAGGGAATGTGCAGGAAGAAGCCGATGCGTCCGGTGAAGCCGCGCGCGCGCAATGCCGCCGCCAGCGGGATCAGGTGGTAGTCGTGCACCCATACGAGGTCGCCCTCGCGCAACATCGGCAGCAACGCGTCGGCGAAGTCGCCATTGACCGCAAGGTAGCCCTCGAAATCCTCCCGCCGGTAGCGCATCAGGCCCAGGCGGAAATGCAGCAGCGGCCACAGCGATGAATTCGCGAAGCCGACATAGAAGCGGTCGTAATCAACCCCGCTCAGGTCGATCGTCGCGTAGCTGACCCCCTGCCCTTCCGCCATGCGCGGCGTGTCGGACGGCTTGTCCACGACGCGGCCGCTCCAGCCGAACCATAGCGTGCCGGGCTCGACGAAGGACTGCAGCGCGACCGCCAGGCCACCCGCGCTCGCCCCGCTGCCGGCACGCGGCGGCGGCACGCGGTTCGACACGATCACGAGGCGCGCCACAGGCCTTCCTCCCAGCTGCGGGACAGGCGCATCGCCGACAGGATGAGGCCCACCTGGGAATAGGTCTGCGGAAAATTGCCCCACAACGCGCCGGTCGCCGGCGCCACATCCTCGGACAGCAGGCCGACATGGTTGCGCCAGGCCAGCGCGCGCTCGAACACCACGCGCGCTTCCTGCTTGCGGCCGATGCGGGCGAGGGTGTCGATGTACCAGAAGGTGCAGACGAGGAAGCCCACTTCGGGCGTGCCGAAATCGTCGGCATGGTCATAGCGCAGCACGATGCCGTCGCGCACCAGGCGGCGTTCCAGCACCTCGACCGTGCGCAGGAACAGCGGGTCGGTCGCCTTGATCATGCCGATCTCGGGCAGCAGGAAGGTCGAGGCATCGGCGACGCCATCGCCGTTCAGCACGCCGGACAACCAGCCCTCGCCGGGTACCGTGGCGGCCGCGATGATGCGGGCGCGCAGCGCATCGGCGCGGCGTTCCCAATCCTGCGCCTCGGTGGCGAGGCCGAGATGCTGCGCGATGGCGCCAAGCCGGTCGAGCGCGGCCCAGCACATCGCGGCGGAATGGGTGTGGGCGGCGGCGCGGCCGCGATACTCCCACAGCCCGGCATCGGGTTCGAACGCCGCACGTTCCGCCTGGCGGCCGATGCCGACGAGTTGCCGGTACAGCGCGACGTCGCCGGTGCGGGTCAGCCGCTGGTCCCAAAACATCTGCGTCGCGGTCATGACGATCGCGCCATAGCTGTCGTTCTGTCGCTGGGAGACGGCGGCATTGCCGATGCGCACCGGCCCGTCGCCGCCGAAGCCGGGCAGCGCGGTGGCAATGCGTTCGTCCACCAGCGTGCCGGGCGCGATCGGGAACAGCGGCGGGATCGGGCCGGAGGACCCGTCCGGCACGGTGTCCATGATGAAGCGCAGGAAGCCTTCCATGGTCCGCGTCGCGTTCAGCCGGTTCAGCGCGCCCACGGTGAAGAAGGCATCGCGCAGCCAGCAGAAGCGGTAGTCCCAGCAACGCCCGCTGCCCGGCGCCTCGGGCACCGAGGTGGTCAGCGCGGCGACGATGCCGCCGGTATCCTCGAAGGAGCAGAGCTTGAGCGTGATGGCCGCACGGATCACCGCCTCCTGCCAGTCGAAGGGCAGGTTCAGGCCACGCACCCATTCGAGCCAATAGGCCTCGGTTTCCGCCAGCGCCTGGCGCAGGACGGCATCGGGTGATTCCGGAAGGCTCTCATCCGGGCCGATCACCAGGTTGACCGGGCGATCGAGCCCGAATTCCGCTTCCTCCGTGACATAGGTGAGCGGTGCGTCGGTGGTCAGGCGCAGCACCATGTCGGCGCCGTAGTAGCGGATATGATTGCTGCCGATGCTGGTGCGGCCCCGATCGGTGCCATAGGCGAAGGATGGCCGCACCCGGAGGCGGATGCGCGGCCGGCCGCTGACCGGTTCGATCCGCCGCAGCAGCATGGGCGGACGATACATGCGCCCGAAGCGGCGGAATCGCGGGGCGAGATCGAGCACGCGCACGCCGCCGCCTGCCGCATCCGTCAGCAGCGTCTCGACCACCGCCGAATTGCGCAGGTAGCGCTGGGTGCTGCCTGATTGTCCGTGCAGCAGCACGTCCATGAAGCCGCATTCGGGGTTGGTGCCGCCCAACAGCGCATCGAAGACCGGCTCGCCATCCAGGCGCGGAAAGCAGAACCAGTCATGGCGGGCGCTTGTGGAGATCAGCGAGGCGACGGCGCAATTGCCGACGACGGCATAATCAAGCCCGGGCATGGCGCATCCCCTGCGAAAGGCGCGCTGCCATGGTGGCGACCCAGGCGCGGACCTGGGCAGGACCGCCCGTCAGGTCGCGGCCCACATGCAGCCCGAGGCCGCCTAGCCGGCGCGCGGCCTGCATCCCATCCTCATCTGTCACATCATCCCCCACGAAGACCGGCCGCCGGTCTGCAAACGGCGACGACGCCATCAGTGTTTCCACCACACGCCCCTTGGTGGCGCCGCGCGGCCGGATCTCGAAGGCCATGTGCGCGGGCAGCAGCTCGAATTGCTCCGCGTGGCCGGCAAGCAGTGCCACCAGCAGCGCGCGCACGGCATCGCGCCACTGCGGCGCTGCACGGAAGTGCAGCGCCAGGCCGTGCGGCTTGCGTTCGAGCAGGACACCCGGCCAACCAGCCGCGGCATGGGCGAGGCGTGGCGCCCAGTCGGGCGGAAGCGGTGGGATCGCGCCGAGGGCGAAAACGCGCCCGGACGCGTCGCGCAATTCGGCGCCATGGCCGAAGCCACCGGGCAGGATGAGCGGCGCCATCAGCCGATCCACGGTCGCGCGGGCACGCCCGGTCACGATCGCCAGGGCGCCGTCCAGGCGCTGCGCCAACCCATCAAGGGCGTCGATCAGCCCGGATGGCACGACAACGGCATCCGGCGCGGGCGCGAGGTCAAGCAGAGTGCCGTCGAGGTCGAGGAAGAGCGCCCAATTGGCCTCGATCTCGGGAACACCGAAGTCAGTCACCGAACCTATTTGGGTCCGATCACCTCGAATTACACCCTGGTAACGTATCGTGAGCTGCCCGATCCGGACGACACTTCGTGATCGGCGATATGAGGACTATGCCAGCGGCCTGCACGATTGGCGCGCCCTGAGCGCTGCGCGCGCGACGGTTGCGACGCTGCGCGATGTGTCCCGGCAATGAAATAATGAGGAGTGGCGCGCCCGAAGAGATTCGAACTCCTGACCCCCAGATTCGTAGTCTGGTGCTCTATCCAGCTGAGCTACGGGCGCCTGGCCGCTACTGCGGCGCGGCCGGGGAAATAGCGGAGGCGGCGGCGGGGCGCAACCCCTCCGCCGCCAAAGATTCACGCGGCGAGTTTGTCGAGCTCGCGCACCACCGCCTCACCCATCACCGAGGTGCCGACGCGGGCCATGCCGGCCTGCATGATGTCGGCCGTGCGCAGGCCGCCGGACAGCACCTTGCCGACCGCGGCCTCGACCAGGGCGGCATCGTCATCCATGCCGAAGGACCAGCGCAGCAGCATCGCGAAGGACAGGATCTGCGCGAGCGGATTCGCCACGCCCTTGCCGGCGATGTCGGGGGCCGAGCCGTGGATCGGTTCGTACAGCGCATGGCGCTTGCCGGTGACCGGGTCCACCGCGCCGAGCGTCGCCGAGGGCAGCATGCCGAGCGAGCCGGTCAGCGCCGCCGCCAGGTCCGACAGCACGTCGCCGAACAGGTTGGAGCCGAGGATCACGTCGAATTGCTTCGGGCGCGAGCAGAGCTGCATGGCGCAGTTGTCGGCGTACATGTTCTCGAGCTCGACATCGGCGTATTCGGCCTTGTGGATCTCGCCGACCACGGCACGCCACAGGCGGCCGGACTGCATGACGTTGGCCTTCTCGACGCTTGTCACCTTGCGGCGGCGCTGGCGTGCCAGGTCGAAGGCGACTCGTGCGACGCGGGCGATCTCATCCTCATGGTAGACATCGGTGTCGAAGCCGCGACGCTTGCCGTCGGGCAGCGTCTCGACGCCGCGCGGCTCGCCGAAATAGACACCGCCGGTCGATTCGCGGACCACCATGATGTCCACGCCGCGCACGATCTCGGGCTTCAGCGAGGAGGCATCGACCAGCGGATCCAGCACAACAGCCGGCCGAAGGTTGGCGAACAGGCCAAGATCCTTGCGCAGCCGCAGCACGCCGAGTTCGGGGCGCTTCTCGAAGGCCAGGCCATCCCATTTCGGGCCGCCAACGGACCCGAACAGCACGGCATCCACGGCCTTGGCGCGGGCGACCGTCTCATCGGAACAGGGCGTGCCCTCGGCATCGATCGCCGAGCCGCCGACCAGGCGCTCCTCGATGTCGAAGGTCACGGCGCGGCGGCGGTCCATCCAGTCGATGACGCGACGGACTTCGCGCATCACCTCGGGGCCGATGCCATCGCCGGGCAGGATCAAAAGCTTTTTGTTGGACGGCATGTGAAAGGACGTCTCCTGGTCATTCGGGAGACGCCCCGGGTGGACGCCGCCCGCGGAAGATTCAAAGCGCCATGCGTTGCCGATGAACTGTCATCGGCTGGACGAACGACATGGCGCGCAGCGGCGGCGAGGCTACTGCGCGCGAAGCAACCACTCTCAGGCGTAGAGCCAGGGCTGGGTGGCCTTCTGCTTCGCCTCGAAGGTGTCGATGGCCGGCGCGTGCTGCATGGTCTGGCCGATGTCGTCGAGGCCGTTCAGCATCAGGTGGCGGCGCAGCGGGTCGATCCTGAACGGGATCTCCTCGCCATTGGGGCGCACCACCACCTCGCGTTCCAGATCGACGGTGATGCGGGCATTCGCACCGAGCTTCGCATCCTCGATGAGCTGCGCGCAGACTTCCTTCGGAAGTCGCACCGGCAGCACGCCGTTCTTGAAGCAGTTGTTGTGGAAGATGTCGGCGAAATCGGGGGCGATGACGCAGCGGATACCGAAATCGAGCAGCGCCCAGGGGGCGTGCTCACGCGACGAACCGCAGCCGAAATTCTCGAAGGCGATGAGCACCTCGGCCTTGCGGTACGGTTCCTGGTTCAGCACGAAATCCGGATTCTCGGAGCCGTCTTCCTTGTAGCGGAAGTTGGCAAACAGGTTCTTCCCGAAGCCAGACCGGCTGATCGACTTCAGGAAGCGCGCCGGGATGATCTGGTCGGTATCGACATTCGCCTTCGGAAGCGGCGCGGCGATACCGGTCAGCGTCGTGAAGGCCTGCATCACACGATCTCCTTCGGCTGATAGTCGCGCACATCGGCAAGGTGGCCCGACACCGCCGCCGCCGCCGCCATGGCGGGCGACAGCAGATGGGTGCGGCCGCCGGGGCCCTGGCGGCCCTCGAAGTTGCGGTTGGACGTGCTGGCCGAACGCTGGCCCGGCGTCAGCTTGTCCGGGTTCATGCCGAGGCACATGGAACAGCCGGCCTCGCGCCACTCGAAGCCCGCTTCACGCAGGATACGGTCTAGCCCTTCGGCTTCCGCCGCCTTCTTCACCAAGCCCGAGCCGGGGACGACCATGGCGCGCACGCCATCGGCGACCTTGCGGCCCTTGGCGATGGCGGCGGCCGCACGAATGTCCTCGATGCGCGAATTGGTGCAGGACCCGATGAAGACCACATCGACCTTGAGGTCCTGCAGCCGCTGGCCGGGCGTGAGGCCCATATACTGGACCATGCGCTCCATCTGGGCGCGCTTCGCCTCGTCCTCGACATCGGCGGGGTTCGGCACCACGCCGGTGATCGGCAGCACCGCCTCGGGGTTGGTGCCCCAGGTGACCTGCGGCGCGATCTCATGCGCGTTCAGCCTTACCACCGTGTCGAAATGCGCATCGGCATCGCTTGGCAGCGTCTTCCACCAGGCGAGCGCGCGTTCCAGCGCCGCGCCCTTCGGGCCATTCGGGGTGCGGGCGATGTAGTCGAAGGTCGTCTGGTCCGGGGCGATCAGCCCGGCCCGCGCGCCGCCCTCGATCGCCATGTTGGAGACAGTCATCCGCCCGGCCATGTCGAGGCTGCGGATGGTGTCGCCGCAATACTCGATCACATGGCCGGTGCCGCCGGCCGTGCCGATCTTGCCGATGATGGCGAGGGTGATGTCCTTGCCCGAACAGCCGACGGCGAGGTTGCCCGACACCTCCACCTTCATGTTCTTCGCCGGCTTCTGCAGCAGCGTCTGGGTGGCGAGCACATGCTCGACCTCGGACGTGCCGATGCCGAAGGCGAGCGCGCCCATCGCGCCATGCGTCGAGGTATGGCTGTCGCCGCAGACGATCGTCATGCCCGGCAGCGAGCGGCCGAGTTCCGGCCCGATCACATGCACGATCCCCTGCCGCTCATCCAGCAGCGGGATCAGCGGCATGCCGAATTCGGCGGCGTTCTTTTCGAGCGTGGAGACCTGCAACGCGCTCTCCGGATCGACGATCCCAGTGTAGCGCGACGCATCCGTCGCGATGTTGTGGTCGATCACGCCGAGCGTCAGGTCCGGGCGGCGGATGCCGCGCCCGGCCGCCCGCAGCCCGTCGAAGGCCTGCGGCGTGGTCACTTCATGGGTAAGATGGAGATCGATGTAGAGCAGCGCCGTGCCGTCCGGGAGGGTGTCCACCACATGGGTGTCCCAGATCTTGTCGAACAAGGTGCGCGGCTTCTGCGCTGACATCGCTTTCTCCCGGTCGGTCAGTGCAGGGCGCCGCGCGGATCGCGGCGCCCCTTGGAAAATCAGCCCTCGGCGGCCGGGGCCGCGGCGGCAACGGCGGCCTTGGCGTCTGGCTTGGTGCCCAGCTTCTCGGCGATGCGCGCCGACTTGCCGGTGCGGCCACGCAGGTAATACAGCTTCGCGCGACGCACCTTTCCGCGGCGCACCACCTGGATCTCGGCCACGTTCGGCGAATAGAGCGGGAACACGCGCTCCACGCCCTCGCCGTAGGACAGCTTGCGGACGGTGAAGTTGCTCTGCACGCCCTTGTTGCTGCGCGCGATCACCACGCCCTCATAGGCCTGGGTGCGGACGCGTTCGCCCTCGACCACCTTCACCATGACGCGCACGGTGTCGCCCGGCGCGAAGTCCGGGGTGGTGCGGGCGGCGGTGAGGCGCGTGAGCTGGTCGGCCTCGAACTGCTGCAGCAGGTTCATGACAGTATCCTTTCTTTCGTTCGTTTAGGCGGCAGCGGGGTGGCGGGCAATGGCCCCCGCGCCGCCGTGCTTTGCGTCATGCCGGGCCCACAGGTCAGGCCGGCGTTCCTGGGTGATCTTCTCGCTCTCGGCACGCCGCCAGCGGGCGACGTCCGCGTGATGGCCGGAGAGCAGGATTTCGGGAATGGCCCGGCCCTGCCATTCGGCGGGCCGGGTGTAGTGCGGGTATTCCAGCAGGCCTTCGGTGCCGTGGCTTTCCTCCGCGGCACTGTCGGCCGCGCCCATCACGCCGGGCAGCAACCTTATGCAGGCATCCAGGAGCACCAGGGCCGCCGTCTCGCCCCCGCTCAGCACGTAGTCGCCGATCGAGACCTCGACCATGCCGCGTGCATCGATCACGCGCTGGTCGATGCCTTCGTAGCGACCGCAGACCAGGACGCAGCCCGGCCCGGTGGACAGCGACCGGACCATCGCCTGGTCCAGCAACCGGCCACGCGGGGTCAGGTAGATCAGCGGACGGGTATCACCATCGGCCATCACCCCGCCGATCGCCCTGTCGAGCACGTCCGCGCGCATGACCATCCCTGCCCCACCGCCGGCCGGGGTATCGTCCACCGTGCGGTGGCGGTCGGTGGCGAAGCCACGGATGTCATGGCTATCCAGCGACCAGGTCCCGTTGCCCAGCGCACGGCCGGCCAGCGACAACCCCAGCGGACCGGGGAACATCTCCGGGAACAGCGTCAGGATCGAAGCGCGCCACGGGTTGGTCGCCGGGTCCACGCGTCCGGTGCTCGGCACCGCTGCCGGGATGGGATCAGACGGCGTCATGCCGCGTCCTCCTCCCCGGGTTGCGGCTGGACGATGATCTCGTCCGGCGGAACCACCGTGACGCGCCCGCCGGCGATATCCACCACCGGCACCGCGGCGCGGGTGAAGGGCAGCAGATGCTCCTTCGCCGGACCATCCACGATCAGGAAGGCGCCGGCGCCGTGATCTTCCACCGCGCGGATGGTGCCGAGCGTCTCCCCGCCCTCCGTCACGGCCGCGAGGCCGATCAGGTCGGTCAGGTAGAACTCGTCATCCTCGGGCGGCGGCAGGCGGTCGCGATCGACGAACAGCTTCGTCCCGGTCAGGCGCTGCGCCGCGTCGCGGTCTGCCACGCCCTCGATGGCAGCGATGTCGCCGCCCTTGAGCGTGACGACGAAGCGCTTCGCGCCGGTCTCGTCGGTCAGCGGGGAATAGGCGGCGATGGCGGCCGGGTCCTCGGTGAAGGCGCGCAGGCGCACGAGGCCGCGCACGCCATGCGGCCTGCCTATCTCGCCCACCATCACACGCTTCACCGCCACGTCACGTCACCTCGCCTGGCGCGGCTCAGCCGGCCGCGGCGGCGGCGGCGGCAGCGCGTTCCTGCGCCTTCTTCTTCGGCGCGGACTGCTTCGGCTGCTCCGCGAACACGGGCATCGGCGCCAGGCCGGCCTTGCCGAGGAACTTCGCGACACGATCGGTCGCCACCGCACCCTGGCCGATCCAATGCGTGATGCGCTCATCCTTCAGGCGGATGCGGTCGGCATGCTCGGCCGGCAGCATCGGGTTGTAGGACCCCACCTGCTCGATGAAACGACCATCACGCGGGCTGCGGCTGTCGGCCACCACGATGTGGTAGTAGGGACGCTTCTTCGCACCGGCGCGGGCGAGGCGGATCTTGAGGCCCATGAGGCTTCCTTTCATCGTATCTCTAGAAGGGTCGTTTGTTGGCCATGCCGGGAAGAAGCGAGGCGAGACCGCCGCGCATCAGACCTTTCTGGCCCATCTTGTTCATCCGCTTCATCATCGCGGACATGTCGTCGAACTGCTTGAGCAGCTTGTTCACCTCCTGCACGGAGGTGCCGGACCCGGCGGCGATGCGCTTCTTGCGCGATGCCTTGATCAGGTCCGGGGTGCGCCGCTCCCGCGGCGTCATGCTGCTGATGATCGCCGCCTGACGCCCCAGTATCGACGTATCCAGGTTGGCGTCGTTCAGCTGCTGCTTGATCTTGCCGACACCCGGCAGCATCCCGAGGATGCCCTGCAGGCTGCCCATCTTGCCGATCTGCTTCAGCTGGGATGCGTAGTCCTCCAGCGAGAACTGGCCCTTCTGCATCCGGGCCGCGAGCTTCTCGGCCTCGGCCTGGTCGATCGTCGCCGCCGCCTTCTCGACGAGCGACACGATGTCGCCCATGCCGAGGATGCGCGACGCGATACGGTCCGGATGGAAGTCCTCGAGCGCGTCGAGCTTCTCGCCCGCGCCCAGCAGCTTGATCGGCGCGCCCGTGACCGCGCGCATGGACAGCGCCGCACCGCCACGCGCATCACCGTCGATGCGCGTCATCACGATGCCGGTGACACCCACCTTCTCCTGGAAGGCCTTCGCGGTGTTCACCGCGTCCTGGCCGGTCATGGCATCCACGACCAGCAGCGTCTCGTGCGGGTTGGTGGCAAGCTTGACCTGCGCCACCTCCTCCATCAGCGCCTCGTCGATCGCCAGCCGCCCCGCGGTGTCGAGGATGACGACGTCGTAGAGTTCGCGCCGGCCAAGGTCCATCGCGCGCATGGCGATCTGCATCGGCGTCTGGCCGGCGATGATCGGCAGGGAGGTGACCTCGGCCTGCTGCGCCAGCGTGGCCAACTGCAACTGCGCCGCCGGGCGGTGCACGTCGAGCGAGGCCAGCAGCACCTTCTTCTTGTCGCGCGAGCGCAGCCGCAGCGCGATCTTGCCCGAGGTGGTCGTCTTGCCCGAACCCTGCAGGCCGACCATCAGGATCGGCACCGGGGATGGCGCGTTCAGGTCGATGCCGCGCTTGCCGTCATCGCCCGCGCCGCCGCCGAGCGCTTCGACCAGCGCATCGTTGACGATCTTGATGACCTGCTGGGCGGGGGAGACGGAGCGGATGACCTCCTGCCCCACGGCGCCTTCGCGGACCTTGTTCACGAGGTCGCGGACCACCGGCAGGGCGACGTCGGCCTCCAGCAACGCCACGCGGACCTCGCGCAGCGCCTCCGTCACGTCGGCTTCCGACAGCGCGCCACGGCGGCGCAGCCGGTCGAAGACCCCGTTCAGCTTGCTGGACAATGCCTCGAACATCAGGCGGTCCGTTCAGTCCTTCAACGCGTTGCGGATGCCCCAAACGACTTTGCGCCGCTGCGCGAGTCTTCGCGGAGCGGCGGTGCCAACCCCATCAGGGGGCCGACATGACGGTTCAGGGCGAACCGGAGAATGGGGCGTTTACGGCGGGTGGTGCTTGCTGGTCAAGTCGGAACCGGAGGGGCGCCGCCCCTCTGGGCCACCCCGCCAGGGGCCAACGGGCCCCTGGACCGCGGTCACCTGGCGCCTCGAGGCTTGGGTTGCGCCATGGCTATCAGGTCGCGGTCTTCGAGCCTTTGAGCAGCGCCACGATGGCCATCGCGTGCCCGTGGCCGAGGTCGAAATCGGCCTTCAGCCAGGCAACGATCTGGCCTGCCTTGACGCCTGGCGCAAGGCCACCCGCCGTGGCAAAGCCCTTGGCCTCGGCGAGCGTTCGGAACTGGTCGGGCGTCATGCCCGTCTTTTTCTCGATGTTGTCGAGATAGGCCTGGAAGGACATGAGGCGTGCCCCGTTCAACCGGCACGGACCGGCAGCATCGCCCGCACGGCCGGATCGCGCAGCCACAACCCGGCCCACATGACCAGCCCGAGATACACCCCGAACAAGACATGGCTGAACAGCGGCTGGCCGGCCCGAAGCTGCGTCGCGATCGCTCCGCCGAGCAACGCGGTCATCAGCACCGCGCCGAGGATGCTCGTCCGCGGAAGGAGGTACAGCAGGAGCAACGCCAGTTCCATCATGCCGATGAACAGCACGAAGCGCGGATCCCAGCCAAGCACGACCATCGTTTCATCGGCCACCGCCATGCCCGCCAGCTTCGGCGCGATCGATGCGCCGAGCATGAACAGGGCGAACAGACCGGTCAGTCCCCAACCCACCTTTGCGCCGATCGTCATAGGTCGCCCTCCGGTGATGAAGCCTTGAGAGGCTGTCAGCGTGGATCTATCTTGATATCGAGATAACTCGCGAAATATCTTGATGTCAAGACAAACTGAATCGCCACCCCCGGACCATGTCGAACAGCGGCGCAGCCAGTGGCGCCGGGAACTGCCCGAGGTGGACACGATCGGCATGGCGGTTCTCGGCCGTGCGCGCCTCGCGACCATCCTCGCGCGCGGGCCGATCGAGCGCGTCTTCGCACGCCACGGCCTCGATACCGGCGAGTTCGATGTCGTCTCGACCCTGCTGCGATCGGGACCGCCCTACCGGCTGCGTCCGACCGAACTCTACAATGCCCTCATGATATCGTCCGGCGGCCTGACCGACCGGCTCAACCGGCTGCAGAAGGCCGGCTTGATCGCGCGCCGACGCAGCGAGGAGGATGCGCGAAGCCTCCTCGTCGAGCTGACCGCGAAGGGGCGCGCGGTGGCGGAGGCTGCCTTCCGCGAGGATATGGCACTGGAGGCGCAGCTCCTCGAAGGGCTGACGCAGGAGGAACGGTACCGTCTCGCCGCCTTGTTGGCCCGGTTGGTTGCGGTCGTCACCGAGCGCTCTGCAGGCCAGGACCGCGACCTCGACCGGCCATGACGAGGCTGGCGCAAAGGTCGGTTCGCCTTCGCTCACGCCTCCGGTGATCACGCTCTACGTTCCGAATCAATGCGCCGATCAGGCGCGTTGGTGTCCGCGTCGACCGGCCCATCGTCGACAAGACCGCGATCTCATCCCCATCCTCGGGCACCGAACGTCGATCCCGTGGCCTCGTGTCGATGCAGGGGCGCCATCGGCGAGGCGCCAGGCGATCTCGCGCAACCGCCCCAGGTCATCCGCAGGCGAGGCGTTCGCCGCCAAAGCCAGCGCGATGGCCTCATCGACCTGGATCTCCGCCAAACGGAAGACGTGGCGGCGGCAGCGATATCGCCCTCCGCTGCAGACGCCTCAGGGCGACCGAGAATGCTGCAAGACGCCGAAAGACGCCGCCAATGCGGCTCCGGCGCATGCCAGTCCGCCCAGGGGGAATGGCGACCAATATCGTGGCGGTATGCCCAGCCGGCACCATGGCGGTCCAGCACCCTCAAACCGGGTGCACCGCCTGCGTACGGGAATAAAATCAAAATGCTCGCAGCAGGTAGCGCCGCGGGGCACCCAATAAAGCGATGAGAACAACACGGGGAGGGTCGCCCCTCCCCCGCTTCGTCACTTCGGCGCCAGCACCATGATCATCTGCCGGTTCTCCATCCGCGGGAACTGCTCGACCTTGGTGGTCTCGGTCAGTTCGTTGCGAATTCGCTCCAGCACCTTGGCGCCAAGGTCCTGGTGCGCCATTTCGCGGCCACGGAACCGCAGCGTCACCTTCACCTTGTCGCCTTCCGAGATGAAGGACTTCATCTGGCGCATCTTCACATCGTAGTCGTGATCGTCGATGTTCGGACGGACCTTGATTTCCTTGATCTCGACGACCTTCTGCTTCTTCCGCGCCTCGTTGGCCTTCTTCTGCTGCTCGTACTTGTACTTGCCATAGTCGAGGATCTTGCAGACAGGCGGCACCGCGTTGGGCGAAATCTCAACCAGGTCGAGGCCGACATCATAGGCGCGGATCAGCGCATCACGCGCAGTCAGCACGCCCTGCATCTCGCCATGCTGGTCGATCAGGCGCACCTGGGGGACGCGAATCTCGTCATTGATGCGCGGGCCGTCGCGGGTCGGGGCCTGGGCGGCGGGCGAAGGGGGTCGGGCTATTGTCGTCTCCTGTGGCAGTTTCGGGCTCAGTAACGCGGATATATGGAACGGCGGGGGCGCCGCCGCAACCATGAAGGCGCGCCCTGCCCGCATGGCCGGGCACGGAATTCAGCCGATGAGGTCTGGCGGCGTCGCCTCGGCCTTCAGCCTCGCGACGGCTTCGGCGAGCGGCAGCGTCGCCTGCTCGCGCCCGGGCAGGCGGCGCAGCACGATGCTGCCTTCCTCGGCCTCGCGCCGCCCGACCACGGCGAGCACCGGTACCCGTTGCTCGATGTGGTCGACGATCTTGCGGTTGATCTTCTCGTTGCGCAGGTCGAGTGCCACAGAAACCCCGGCCTTCTCCAGCGCCGCGGCGGCCTGGCGCGCGAAGTCGTCGGCATCGGAGACGATGGTCGTCACCACCACCTGCACCGGCGCCATCCAGGCCGGGAAGCGGCCGGCATGCTGTTCGATCAGTATGCCGAGGAAGCGTTCAAAGGACCCCAGGATCGCCCGGTGCAGCATGACCGGGCGCTTGCGGGTGCCGTCCTCGGCCACGTATTCGGCGCCGAGGCGTTCGGGCAGCACGTAGTCCACCTGCAAGGTGCCGCATTGCCAGTCGCGGCCGATCGCGTCGCGGAGGACGAATTCCAGCTTGGGGCCGTAGAAGGCGCCCTCCCCGGGGTTCAGCTCATATGCCACGCCGGCCAGGCGGCAGGCCTCGCGCAGCCCTTCCTCGGCCTTGTCCCAGGATTCCTCTGTGCCGGCGCGCTTGTCCGGCCGGTCGGAGAACTTCACCCGGAAATCGGCGAAGCCGAGGTCGCGGTAGATGCCGGCGAGCAGCGCGACGAAGCGCGCCGTCTCCTCGGCGATCTGGTGCTCCTCGCAGAAGATGTGCGCATCGTCCTGGGTGAAGGCACGCACCCGCATGATGCCGTGCAGCGCGCCGGACGGCTCGAAGCGGTGGCAGGCGCCGAACTCCGCAAGGCGCATCGGCAATTCGCGATAGCTGCGCAGGCCATGGTTGAAGATCTGCACATGGCAGGGGCAGTTCATCGGCTTGACCGCCAGGATGCGCTCGCGCTCCGCCTCATCCTCGACGGTCGCGATGAACATGTGCGGGCGGTAGTTCTCCCAATGGCCGGAAGCCTCCCACAGCTTGCGGTCGACCAACTGCGGGGTCTTCACCTCAAGGTAGCCGGCCGCATCCAGCCGGCGGCGCATATAGGCCTCGACGTTGCGGTACAGCTTCCAGCCCTTGGGGTGCCAGAACACCGAGCCGACCGCTTCCTCCTGGAGATGGAACAGGTCCATCTCCTTGCCGATCTTGCGGTGGTCGCGGCGCTCCGCCTCCTCGATCTGATGGAGATGGGCGTCGAGTTCCTTCTGGTCGCGCCAGGCGGTGCCGTAGATGCGCGACAGCATCGCGTTGCGGTGGTCGCCGCGCCAATAGGCACCGGCCACCTTCATCAGCTTGAAGGCGGTGCCGACATCGCCGGTGCCGCGCATGTGCGGGCCGCGGCACAGGTCGATCCAGTCGCCCTGCTTGTACAGGGTGATGGTCTCACCCGAAGGCAGATCCTGGATCAGCTCGACCTTGTACTTCTCGCCCTTCTCGGCAAACAGCGCGATGGCGTCATGGCGGGTGGTGACGATGCGTTCGAAGGTCGCGTTACGGGCGACGATCTCGCGCATCTTCGCCTCGATCGCGCCGAAATCCTCCGGGGTGAAGGGCTCGTTGCGGGCGAAGTCGTAGTAGAAGCCATTCTCGATCGACGGGCCGATGGTCACCTGGGTGCCGGGGAACAGTTCCTGCACAGCTTCGGCCAGCACATGGGCGGCGTCGTGGCGGATCAGTTCCAGCGCCTCGGGGTCGCGGCGGGTGATGAAGCGGATGGCAGCGTCGGACTCGATGCTGCGCGCTAGGTCCTGGGTTTTCCCATCGACCTGCATGGCGAGCGCGGCCTTGGCCAGGCCCGGCCCGATCGCGGCCGCGACCTGCGTGCCCGTCACCGGTCCATCGAAGGACCGGACGGAACCATCAGGCAGGGTGATCGCGGGCATCGGGCGTCCATCTCATCGGGGGAAAAGCGGGCGCGGACCATGGGGATCGCGCCCCGCCGGGTCAAGTCAGCCCGGCCGCCGCGGCCGCCACATCGGCCGGATTGAGCCCCGAAAGCGGCACATGGCGCAGGAAGGTGGCCCGCGCGCCACGCGGCGCGCACAAAGCCGGGTCGCTGTCCTGCCCGAACAGGGCGAGGGTCGGGCATCCGCAGGCCGCCACCAGATGGGTCGGGCCGGTATCGTTGCCGATGCAGAAGATCGCGCGGCGGGCCAGGGCCGCGATGTCGGCGAAGCTGGTCTTGCCGGCCAGGTCCACCGTCCCCGGCGCAGCGGCTGCTATGGCGGCAGCGAGCGGTGCCTCGGCCGGACCGCCGATCACCACCGCCGGAATGTCCAGGGAAGCCGCCAGCACGCCGAAGCGATCCTCCGGCCAGCGCTTGGCCGGCCGGCTGGGCGACGCGCCCGGGACCAGTAGGTAGAAGCGCTGCGGCAAGCCGAAGCGTGCCACGTCGGCGTCCAGCCAGGTCAGTTCAGGGATGGGGAACGCAGTGACGCCGGCCAGCTCCAGCTGCTCGCGTTGGCGGTCGATGGTGTGCATCAGGTCGCGGCGCGGATTGGCGTGGCGGTGGGAGGAGCCGGGCGCGATCCCGGACCATGCGGCACGTCGTCCGACGAACCAGCGGTATCGGGACGAGCGCGAGGACGTCTGGAGATCATACACGCGGTCGAAGCGCGCCCCACGCAGCCGGCGCGCGAGGCGGAACACGGCGGGGATGTCGGTCCAGTCGGGCCGGCCATCCTCCCACACCTCGTCGAACCAGGGGGACATCCGTGCGAGCGGTGCGTAGGGCCTGGTCGTCAGCAGGGTGATCCGCGCATCCGGGTGATGCGCGCGGATCGCCGCGAAAGGCCCGAAGGCCTGGGCGAAGTCGCCCAGTGCGGCGAGCTTGATCACCAGCACCCGCATTCACAGCAATTCCCGATAAACGGCGAGTGTCGCCGCCTGCATCCGCGCCTTGGTGTAGCCCGCCAGCACGGCTGCCCGCGCCCGCGCGCCGGCCGTGGCGCGATCCTGCGGCTTCATCGCCAATACGCGGCCGATCGCCGCCGCCAGCGCCGCCGGATCACCTGGCGGCACGCGCCAGCCGGTGACGCCGTCCTCCACCGTCTCGGTCGGGCCGCCGAGGTCGCTGGCGACGACGCAGCGTTCCATCGCCTGGGCCTCGATCACTGTGCGGCCGAAGGCCTCGGCGTCGGTCGAGGCATGCACCACCACATCGGCCAGCAGCAGGGCGGCCGGCACATCGCTGGCGTGGCCGACCAGCCGCACGCGCCCATCCAGGCCGAGGGCGGCGATACGGTCGCGCAGTTCCTCCTGGAATGCAGGCTTGGCGCCGCCATCGCCAACGAGCAGCGCCTGCGCGTCATGCGGCAGGCGGGCCATGGCCTCGACCAGTACGGACTGGCCCTTCCAGCGCGTGACCCGCCCCGGCAGCATGACAACCGGACGCCCCGGCACGATCCCCCAGGCAGCGCGCAACCTGCCAACCCGATCGGGGGCAACCGCGGCAGGATCGAAATACCGCTCGTCCACGCCGCGGGGAATGATGCGCAGGCGGTCATCGGCAACGCCGTGCCGGTCACGGACCAGCGCCGCGATGAAGCGGCTGATGGCAATCACGCGGTCGCCGCGCGCCATCACGGAATTGTACAGCCGCTTGCCGGGCAGGCCCTCGTTGTAGGTACCGTGATAGGTGGTGACCAGGCGCGCGCCGGTCCGGCGCGCGGCCAGCAAAGCCGACCACGCCGGGGCGCGCGACCGCGCATGAAGGATGCGGATATCTTCCGCCCGCGCAATCGCTGCAAGGTGTTCGGCATTGCGCCAGATCCCCAGCGGCGACTTGGTGTCGAGCGGAAGGGTCACATGGCGCGCGCCGAGCGCTTCGAGCGAACCCACCAGTGGCCCGCCGGCCGAGGCCACGAAAGCGCGGAAACCTGCCGCGATCTGGGCTTCGGCGATCTCCAGCGTGCCGCGTTCGACACCGCCCGAGACCAGCGATGGCAACACCTGCAGGATGGCGGGCGGGGCGGACAACGTCACGGTATCCTGAATTGCTTCATAGCGCGCGGCGCGAACTATCGCAGCGCAACACGCGGGGTCTTGCGCGGAAGCGGCGCGGGACGCAAGTGAGGGGCATGTCGATGTATTTCCTCGCCATGGTGCTGCTTTCGGCTGGAAGCTTCATCCACGCCCGATCCGCCGCACCCGAGATGCGCCCCGCTTCGGCGGCGTCGGACCTGGTCTGGGGCCTGGTGGCGAAGGCGGCGTTCTGGATGTGGCTCGCGCTCATCGTCTGGGGCTTCCTGACGCTGCATTGGTCGCAGCCGGTGGCCGCCGTGATGGTGTCGCTGGCGGTGAATGCGTTGATCGCCACGCGCGGCCCATTGCGGACATGGCCGGGCATTTCCCTGATTTTTTGTGCTGCCGGGCTGATGTCCGGCACAGCCACCTTCCTACAATAGTCGATCGTCGACCGTCGCCCTTCGCCGGACGCCCGTTGCCAGGCGCGGGCGATGATGGTCAGGCCTTCGGGTCCAGGTGCAGGGCGACCACCTCGCCATTCTGTCCGGCAACGGGTGGGAACCGGTCGCGCACCGCGGGGTCATGGCCTGGGATGACGCGGCTGTCGTCGCCGCCGGCAAGCCTCTTCGCCGTCCGCCAACCCGCCGCCATAGCGCCCAGGTCGAAGATGATCGGAAAGGGATTGCCGCTCAACGCATTGGCATAGAAGTGCATCGCGTCTGAGGCGATGACCACGGGGCCGCGCGCCGTCTCGACACGCACCACCTGCAGCCCATCGGAATGGCCGCCGACGCGGTGGACCGTCACGCCGGGCGCCACCTCGGCATCGCCGTCGTGGAATTCCACCCGGTCGGCATAGAGGGCACGCACCATGGCGATGACATGTGCAGCCTCGAAGGGCATGCGGATGGCGTGGACGCACATGTGGCGGCCGACTGCGAAGTGCATCTCCCGTTCCTGCAGGTGGAAACGCGCGGCGGGGAAGATGTCGAGGCTGCCGGCGTGGTCATAGTGAAGGTGGGTGACGATGACGTCCTGCACCTTCGCCGGATCGGTGCCCATCGATGTCAGGCACTCGCCGACCGAACGCGACAGCTTGCGACCACGCTTGGCCGCGAGTTCGGCGTCGAAGCCGGTATCGACCACGATCTCCCGCCCATCCGGGCCGCGCAGCAGCCAGATGTAGTAGTCGAGCGGCATGGCTTCATGCGGGTCGGTCAGTGGCAGCAGGTGGTTGGATTGCGCGGTGCGCTCATGCCGCCCGTAGCGGATCGCGTAGGCTTCCCAGGTCATTTCTCTTGGTTCCCCCCCAGCACCGTGCCGGACATCTGTTCGGACAGCTTGGCAACCGCGGTGTGGTCGGCCCCCGGGCCAAGCAAGGCGGCGGCCGAGGCCCACATCTCCCGGCAAAGCGCCGCGAAGGGGGTGGGCGTCGTCGTCTCGCGACCGACCTCGAGTGCGATCGACAGGTCCTTGACCATCAGGTCGAGGCCGAAGCCGGCGTCGAAGCGGCGTGACAGCACGTATTCCTTGAACTTCTTCTGCGTCGAGTTGTTCATCCCGGTGCTGGCGTTCAGCACATCGACCATCTTCGCGGGGTCGAGGCCGAAGCGCTGGCCGATCAGCAGCGCCTCGATGCCGATCAGGTAGCCACCCGCACTCACCAGGTTGTTCAGCGCCTTCATCGCTTGCCCCGCACCGATCGGCCCGCAGCGGTGGATGGAGGTGCCCATCGCCTTCAGCACGGCATCGGCGCGGTCGAGATCGGCGTCCTCGCCGCCCGCCATGATGGCGAGCTGGCCGGTCTTGGCACGCGGCACGCCTCCGGAGACCGGGCAGTCGATCATGGCGACGCCCTTGGCCGCGAGGCTCGCCGCAATCTCCCGCGTGCGACCCGGCTGGCCGGAGGTCATGTCGATGACCAGCATGCCCTTGGTCAGCGACGGCAGCATCGCCTCCACCGCCTCGGCCACCTGCTTGCTGGTGGGGACGATGGTCACGACGGCATCTGCGCCGGCAGCGGCATCGGCGGGGCTCGCCGCCGCATTGCCGCCGGTCTCGGCCGCGAAGGCATCAGCGCGGCCCGGCACCACGTCGCAGACGGTGACGTCGAAGCCGGCCTTCACCAGGTTGGCCGCCATCGGCCAGCCCATGTTGCCGATGCCGACGAAGGCGACCTTCCCGATGGCGGCCATGGGCTTACTTCTTCCCCGGAATGGCGCCTTCGGCGATCAGCACCTCATGCGCCGCCTTGAAGGCGTCGAGGCCGGCCGGGATGCCGCAATAGGCAGTGGCGTGCAGCAGCGTCGCCTTGATCTCATCGACCGTGATGCCGTTGTTGAGCGCGCCCTTCACATGCAGCTTCACCTCCGGGATCTTGCCCAGCGCGGTCAGCATAGCGAGGTTCAGCAGCGAGCGCGTCTTGCGGTCCAGCGTCGGGTCGCCCCAGGCCCAGCCCCAGGCCCAGGCGGTCGTCGCACGCTGGAACGACATCATGAATTCGTCGGCCTTCGCCATCGACGAATCCACGTATTCGGCACCCAGCACGGCGCGGCGGATGGGCAGGCCTTTGTCGAACAGCGCGGCATCATCGGACATGGTGCGTCCCTCCCTCGGGCATTGAGGCGCGCACGCTGGCCCGTCGCGGCAGGCCGGTCAACGGGTGGCGGGCAGCATCCGATGGCGCGGAACGCGGCCTTGCGCCAGTATCCCGCACCGCCGCCGCAGGGAGGACCACCCCATGGACGCCGCCAGACCCTCGCGCATCGTGCGCATCGGCGCGCTGGAACTCCGCTTCCACGTCGATGAGACGGACGGCGCCGGCGATGTGGTGATGTTCGAATTCATCGTCCCGCCCAAGGCGCGCGTGCCGGTGCCGCATTTCCACGAAGCCTGCGACGAGATCGTTTATGGTCTGGAAGGCACGATGACGACGACGCTGGACGGACGGACGCATGAAGTCTGCAAGGGCGACGTGGTATTCGTGCCGCGCGGCAAGGTGCACCACCACGCCAACCTGCATGAGGACACTGCCAAGGCGATGATCGTCATCGCACCCGGCACCATCGGCCGCCGCTATTTCGAGGAGATGGCCGAGGTCGTGAGCCGACCTGGCCCGCCCGACATGGCCCGCATGCAGGAGATCATGCGCCGGCACGGTCTCGTGCCCGCCTGACACCAGCCAGCCTTTGGGCTCACCCGGTGTCGGGGGCCCTTGCTTCGCGCGCAGCCGCCACGCCAACCCTGCGCGCCCTCACTTCAGCGCGCAGCCGCCACGCCAACCCTGCGCGCCCTCACTTCAGCGCGCAGCCGCCACGCCAACCCTGCGCGCCATGCCGGCGGGACAGCACGCGCCGCCCATGCGAGACTGCCTATCGGAGGGACCGGCCCGATGTTCTTCGAAGGCTTCACGCTCGAATACCAGGAAGCGGCAGGCAAGCGCTTCCGCCTGCGCCGCGGCGGCGAAGGCCCGCCGCTGCTGCTGCTGCACGGCAATCCGCAGACCCATGCCATGTGGCACAGGGTGGCACCCGTGCTGGCCAGGCGCTTCACCGTCATCTGCCCGGACATCACCGGCTATGGCTTCTCGGCCAAGCCAGCGGTCAGCGACGACCACGCCTCCTATTCCAAGCGCGCCATGGCGGCGGACATGGTCGCGCTGATGCAGGCCTTCGGATACGGGCGCTTCCAGGTGGTGGCGCATGACCGCGGCGCACGCGTCGCGCACCGCATGGCGCTGGACCATGCCGATGCCGTGGAGCGGCTCTGCACCATGGACATCGTCCCGACGGTCGAGCATTTCGACCATGTCGATATGCGCTTCGCCATGGGCTACTGGCACTGGTTCTTCCTGGCCCAGCGGCATCCCGGACCGGAGCGGATGATCCGCGCCGACATCGTCCCCTGGTTTGACTTCCACACCTCGCGCGAGCCGAAGCCGGCGGATTTCTTTCATCCCGAGGCGCGGGCCGACTACCTCGCCGCGCTGCACGAACCTGGCACGATCGAAGCGATCTGCGAGGATTACCGCGCGGCGACGAGCATCGACCTCGATCACGACCGGGATTCGCGCGACAGCCGGCAGACCGTGCGCTGCCCCATGCTGGCGCTGTGGGGCGCGAAAGGCAGCATCCCGAAATGGTACGATGCGGCCGAGGTCTGGCGGCGCTACGCCTCCGGCCCGCTGATGACCGGGGACGTTCCTTCCGGCCACTACCTGGCGGAGGAAGCACCGGAGGCAGTGCTCGCCCATCTCGACGGCTTCCTCAGCCGATAGGCGCATCCTCGGCCGGCAGCACCAGGTGCAGCCGATTCAGCCCATCGGCGGTGCGCTCATAGGCCAGTTCGGCGGCGATGCGCTGGACCAGCGGCACGCCGAGGCCGCCGATCGGCGCCTCCTGCAGGCTGCCCGGCTTGCTGGGCTGGGCTGCCTTCGTCGGGTCGAAGGGCAGGCCGCGATCCTCGAGGTCGAGGCCGCAGCGCGCGCCATCATGCCAGGCTGTGACGACCAGTTCCGGCGTGCCGCCCGCCTTGAAGCCATGGCGCAAGGTGTTGAGCGCCAGTTCCTCGAGCAGCAATTCGGCCCGCGCCGCCGTACGGGGACCGGCTCCGCACCCGCGCAGGAAATCGGCAGCGGCAAGCTGGGCCTCTCGCAGCGCCGAGGTGCCGCCGCGCAGCACCAGCCGCAATGTGTCCCCCGCCACGTCCGGCAGTGTCACGCCGCGAGGTGCGCGAGCGCCGCCGCCTCATCCGGCACGACGGGGATCAGGTCGTCGAGGGCGATCGTGCGGAACACCTCGGCCACCGCCGGCTGCACGCCGAAGATCACGGCCTTGCAACCGCCGCGGTCAGCCAGACGGGCTCCGGAGATCAGCATGCGGATGCCGAGCGAACCGACGAAGGTGACACCGGTCATGTCCACCAGGGCGCTGTCCCGCGCGGCGCGCATCTGGGCGCTGAAGGCGACCTCCACCTTCTCGGTCCCGGCCGCATCCAGCCGCCCGGTGAGCACGAGGCGCTTCGGCGCCCCCGCAGCATCGACCACCACCATCTCCATCAGCGACTCTCCCTTTTTGCCCGGGCCTGACACCTGCCCTTCGCCGCAATGCCGTGTGACATCGCATGCGTCTCACACAAAATCGAGGCTCACCAGCGAGACATCGTCATCAAGCGGTCCGGCCCGCGAAGCGCCGCGCACTGCGCGCCAAAGGCGCTCCGGTTCCGGCAGGCCGGGGCGCGGGGGGGCCGCCAGCACCGGCAGGAAGTCGCCGATCGTCAGTTGCCGGTCATCAGGGGTGATGATCTCGAAGGCGCCATCGCTGAACAGGTGCAGCCTGCCACCCGGCGGCACGACCACCTCCGCTCGGCGATAGGGCCAGTCGGGCGCCAGGCCGATGCCGGGATTCTTCACCCACAGCGGATGCGGCGCCGAATCGCCCGGGACCAGCATGAATGCGGGATGCTGCCCCGCGCAGCCAAAGCCGAGGACGCGGCTGCGCGTGTCATAGACACCGTACCAGATGGTGAAATACAGCCCGCCCTGATGGTCCATCTGGAAGCGGTCGTTCAACGCGACCAGCACCGCGGCGGCATCGGTGAAATCCGTCCCCGGCAGGGAGTGGACGCGCAGCAGGTTCATCACCGAGGCGGCAAGCAAGGCCGACCCCACGCCATGGCCCGAGACATCGAGCAGCCAGATGGCGAAGCGGTGTTCGTCGAGCCAGCCATAGCCGAAGCCGTCGCCGCCGATATTGGTCGAAGGCACGAAGCGCCAGTCGGCGCGCACCGGCCCGTCCGGGATCGGCGGCGGCAGCAGGGCGGCGACGTAACGGCCGGCGCGGGCGAGGTCCTTCTCCACCTCCTCGGTGCGGGCGAAGTCCGAGGCGCGGCCACTCCGATAGACCAGGGTGAAGGGACCGAGCGCGAGGCGCGCACCCGGTGTCAGTCGCACCGGCCCCTCGGCACGCCGGCCATCGACGATGGTCCCGTTGGTCGAGCCGAGGTCGGTGACGATCGCCATCTCCCCTTCCAGGGCGATGACGCAATGGCTGCGCGAGACGTCGCCGGACGGCAGCACCAGCCCGGCCTGCGCGCCGCGCCCGATGGTCAGCGGCCCGGGACCGATGGCCATGCGCCGGGCGGGCTCGCCCTCGGCGGCCTCGATGTCGAGCAGGTGAACGATCGGCTCCGCCGCCGCGGAAGGCGCCGCGCGGCGAAGCATGGTGCGCTCCTCCTCCGGCGCGTGGCGCTCGGTGGCGTCGCCGGTCATGGCACGAGCCCGAGGCCGGCGAGGTCGACCACCCAGGGCATGTCGGTATCCCCGGTGGCGCCGCCGGCGGCGGTGATCAGCGCGTGCGCCTGGCCGCGATGATGGGTCTGGTGGTTGAAGACGTGGGTGGCGGCAATCCAAAGCGGCATCGTCACCTCGCGCCCCGATTGGCCGGAAAACCAGGTGAGCGGACCGGCGAGGCGCGCCTGCGTCAGGCCGGCGACCCAGGCGGCGATCCGGTCATCCGTCGCGATGCGCGCGGCTTTCAGCGCGGTCCAATCCTCGATCATGCCAGGGCTGTCCTTCTGTCCGACCGGAGGCTTCGCCCCACCATCGAAGCGCGACATCCATTGGGTGTCGCCCCACAGCAGGTGCGACAGAGTGCCGTGCAGAGATCCCCAGAATGCGCCACGGTCGGCACGCCGCGCTGCGTCGCCGAGGCCATCGGCGGCACCGTACAGGCGGCGGTTCATCTCCGCATTGTAGGCCGCCATCATGCGGCACCAGTCAGGCGAGATCATGGAAACTCCTCGGCCGGGGCCGCCGGGCGCACTCATGCGTCGGATGCGGCGAAGGTCAAGCCCGATCCGGGCGCGGAAGGGTGCGCGAGGTGGCGGGCCGTTCCCCTTGGGCAATACGTCCGTGCGCTGAGGCACCGACCGATCCATGTCCTGGCGCCGGCGTTGGGTGCCCTTGGCGGCGTGGCGGCCGGTGAGCGAGGTGAAGGCCTGACGCACCGGAGAGGGCTTTGCCCCCTCCGGACCTCCGCCACCAAAGGCTTAAGGCTTTTGGGAACCTCAATCTGGTACCGGGTGGATGGTGCAAGGGCGATCGCCGTCCCCGGCGCAGGAGCAACCTTGGGAATTGGCCCCGAACGCAGTGCCCGGTGCCAGGTGACGGTTTCCAAAGGCCCACTAGCCTTTGGCGGGGTGGTTTGGAGGAGCGGCGCCCCTCCAATCTACAGCTCCAGCGCGCCTAACCGTGTGATGACCGTAGGTGCGAATGCGCCGAAGGTCTGGATCACGCGAACAAACAATAGATGAGAGCGTGATAGGTGAACGAAGATGCACCAATCGCGCTCCAAGACCCCCTGGGATCAGACCCGCTTCCAGAAAAACACCGTATCGCAGGACTCACGCGCGGCGTTCAGTTCCAGGCCCGGAATGCGCCCAAGTTCCTGCCACGCTTCGCCCCGGTACAGCGATTCGGCGGCACTGCCGGCACGGGCGTCGAGCATGACCAGCCGCCGCCCATGCGCCCGCGCGGCCTGTTCGGCGCGGCGCATCAACGCGCGGCCGATGCCGCGCCGGCGTTCCACCGGGTCGACCATCAGCGTGCGCAGGGAGGCCGCGTGGGGCATGTTCTCCTCGGTGGCGAGGTCGAGGATGACGCAGCCGGCAAGCCTTCCATCGCACCAGGCGGCGAGCAGCACGCGGCTGCCGGCCGCCACCGCTGCCGAGGCGGTCTTCCAGAAGGCCACCGCGCGGTCGCGCGACAATGGCGGCATGAAGGTCAGGGATGCGCCATCCGCAACGCAGGCGATCAGCAGTTCCGCGAGGCGGCGTTCCGCGCTCGCCGCCGCGGCGGCGTCAAGGGCTTCGACCACCAGCCCCACCGCTGGCTTGGTGTAGCGGAATTCCAGCGAGTTCGAGATGTCGTCGAGGATCCGGATCGAGCCCTGCCGCACATAGCCCAGCTTTTCGTAGAAGCCGTGGGCCCGCGTGAAGCGCGTGTCGGTCCACAGGACCATGCGTTCTGCCCCGGACACCCGTGCATGGGATTCGGCGGTATCAAGCAGCCGCGTCGCGAGACCACTGCCGCGTGCCGCGCCGTCCACATACATTCGGCAGATCTCCCAGGCTGCATCCTCCTTGAGGGGGCGGGTGGCGATCATGCCGATGATGCGGCCACCCTGTTCCGCGACCCAGAGCCGGCCGCCCTGGTCGCGGAAGTAGGTGGCGAGGGCACGGAGTTCCGGCACCTCACCGTCCACATCCAGGATGCAACCGGGGTATTCGCCCCAGCAGGCGCCGATCAGGGCGATGAACCCGTCGGCGTCACTGTCCAGGCCGTCGCGCAGGGCCTGCGCCGCGGTCACACGAGTTCCTTGCAGAACTCCTGGATGCGCTCGCAGGCCTCACGCAGGCTGTCGGTATCCGTCGCGTAGGAGATGCGCAGATAGGGCGACATGCCGTAGGCCGAGCCCTGCACGGCGGCGACGTACTTCTCCTCGAGCAAAGCAAGGGCGAAGTCGGTGTCGGTGTCGATCTTCTTGCCCGCCTTGGTCGTCTTGCCGAGGCAGCCGGCGATGTTCGGGAAGACGTAGAAGGCGCCCTCGGGCTTGTGGCAGGCGATGCCGGGGGCGGCGTTCAGCATCTCCACCACCATGTCGCGGCGCTTGCGGTAATCCTCGGCGCGCTCGCGCACGATATCCTGCGGGCCGTCCAGCGCGGCGGCGGCGGCCGCCTGGCCGACCGAGGAGACACCGGAGGTGGCCTGGCCCTGCATGTTGACCATCGCCTTGATCAGCGCCTTCGGCCCGCCGCAGAAGCCAATGCGCCAGCCGGTCATGGCATAGGTCTTCGACGCGCCGTTGACCGTCAGCGTGCGGTCCTTCAGCGCGGGCTCGACCTCGGCGATGGTGCAGAATTCGAAGCCGTCATAGACGAGGTGCTCATACATGTCGTCGGTCATGACCCAGACATGCGGGTGCTTCTTCAGCACATCGGCGATCGCCTGCATCTCGGCGCGCGAGCACGCCGCACCAGTCGGGTTGTTGGGGAAGTTCAGCATCACCCACTTGGTCTTGGGGGTGATGGCGGCGTCGAGATCCTCGGCGCGTAGCTTGAAGCCGTTGTTCTGCGGGCAGGACACCAGCACCGGCTTGCCGCCGGCGATCTTCGCCATGTCGGCGTAGGAGATCCAGTAGGGGGCGGGGATCACCACCTCGTCGCCCGGATCGAGCGTCGCCATGAAGGCGTTGAAGATGCACTGCTTGCCGCCATTGGCGACCATGATCTCGTCGAGCGCGTAGTCGAGGTTGTTGTCGCGCTTGAACTTGCGCTGCACGGCCGCCTTCAGCGCCGGGCTGCCATCCTGCGGCGGATACTTGGTGTCGCCGGCGAGGGCGGCCTTGTGCGCGGCCTCGATCGCATGCAGCGGGGTGGGGAAATCGGGCTCGCCTGTGCCGAGGCTGATGACCTTGATGCCTTTGGCGGCCAGCTCCCGTGCCTTCATCGTCATGACGACGGAGGCGGAGATGGAAACTTCGCTCATTCGGGCGGCGAGGGCTGGCATTTTCTTTCGGTGTCCCTTCGGGAGAACAGTTTCGCGAAACTAGGCCGCGGGTGCGGAGTCGCCAAGGCTTGGCGGACGTTCATAGAGCCAGTCGAAATCCTGTTCGCCCGTCCGGACGAAGCCCTGCTTCTCCCAGAACCGGTGAACCTGGCTGCCTTTCAGCACCTCGATCCGCACGGGCAGGCCGGCATGGCGGGCGGTGACGGCGGCAAAGACGGCGGCACCCAGGCCGCGGCCCTGCGTGTCGGGCTCCAGGTAGAAGGAATGGACTTCGATATGGTCGGCCGCGGGTGTCGCCGCGATGCAGCCGACCAGACGCCCATCGCATTCGATGGCTGAAAGCGTCGCCGGGTCGAAGCCGGCCCGCATCCGGGCTCGGCGCCGATCCGGGTCGAACCGGCCGACGCGATCGAGATCCGCCCGCAGCACGCGGATGGATAGGTCGAGGAGCGGTTCGAAATCCGCTTCCCCGACCGGACGCAGGGTGAAGGCCGCGCTCACGCCATCCCGGCGCAGAACTTCTGGATGCGGCCGCAGGCTTCCTTCAGCGCGGCATCCGAGGTCGCGTAGGAAATGCGGAAATGCCCCGGGGAGAGGAAGGCCGCGCCATGCACCGTGGCGACGCCGGTTTCCTCCAGCAGGGCGATGGTGAAGTCCTCGCAGGTCTCGATCTTCTTGCCGCCGGCGGTGGTCTTGCCGATGCAGCCGCGCATGTCCGGGAACACGTAGAAGGCGCCTTCCGGCTTGTGGCAACGCAGGCCGGCGCAGGCATTCAGCATGTCCACCACCATGTCGCGGCGGCGCTCATAGACGACGCGCATCGCCTCGATGCTCTCTTGCGGGCCGGCGAGCGCCTCGACGGCGGCGGCCTGGGAGATCGAGGAAGTGCCGGAGGTGGACTGCCCCTGCAGCTTGTCCATCGCCTTGATCAGCGCGACCGGCGCGCCGGCGAAGCCGATGCGCCAGCCGGTCATGGCATAGGCCTTGGAGCAGCCATTCATGGTCACGGTGCGGTCGCGCAGGCGCGGCTCGACTTCCAGGATCGTCGCCACCTTGAAGCCGTCATAGACCAGCTTCTCGTAGATATCGTCGGTGAAGATCCAGACATTGGGGTGCTTCAGCAGCACATCCGTCAGCGCCTTGATCTCCGCCGCGCTATACGCCGCGCCGGTCGGGTTGCAGGGGTTGTTCAGGATCAGCCACTTGGTCTTGGGCGTGATCGCGGCTTCCAGCTGCTCGGCCGACATCTTGAAGCCGGCATTCTGGCCGCACTGCACGATCACCGGCTTGCCTTCGGCCAGTTCGACGATGTCCGGGTAGGACACCCAGCACGGGGCGGGGATGATCGCCTCATCGCCCGGATTGATGGTGGCGAGCAGCGCGTCGAAGATCACCTGCTTGCCGCCGGTGGAGACGATGATCTCCTCCGGCTTGTAGTCGAGGCCGCTGTCGCGCTTGAACTTCTCGCAGACCGCCTTGCGGAGTTCCGTGGTGCCGGCGACGTCGGTGTACTTGGTCTCGCCGCGCTGGATGGCGGCGATCGCCGCGTCCTTGACGTTCTGGGGCGTGTCGAAGTCGGGCTCGCCCGAGGACAGGCCGATGATGTCCTTGCCCGCCGCCTTCAACGCGCGCGCCTTGCCCGTCATGGCGATGGTGAGCGAGGGCGAGATACGGTTCAGGCGATCGGCGATCAGGGTCATGGCGGTCCCGGCTGGGTTCTGGGGAGGGGGCGGACCGTAATCCCGCCCTCCCCGGTCATCAACCCGACTTCGGCACAACCCGGACCCGCGTTCGGGATTGCGCCGTGCGGCGCATTCCCAGGCCCGCCATCGGCCCGCACCACCAACCCGGCCGCCCCACGCCAGCGCCCTGGAATGGGGGCCGGGTGCGGGTACTGGCCCCGGCCGCTTCGATCAGACGCCCCTCAATCGCGCCACGGCTTGCGGGCCCAGATGGCGCGCAGGCGCGCGTCCTCATCCAGGAACAGACGCTCCTGGTCCTCGGCCGACATCGGGCGCATCGGTAGGTTCAACCGCGTCGCCTCAGCGATCCAGGCGGGATCGGCATTCGCTGCGGTGACCGCGGCGCGCAGTTCATTGCGGATTTCCGCCGGCAGGTTGGGCGGTGCGACCAGGCCGCGGGTGGACCCGCCGATCACGGCAAAACCGATTTCGCGGAAGGTCGGCACCTGCGCCGTCCCGGTCCAGCGTTCCGGGCCACCCTGCGCCAGGGCCCGGATCAGCCCTTCGCGCATCAGGCCCAGCCCCTCGCTCATGTTGAAGGACCCGACATCGATGCTGCGGGACAGCAGCCCGGTGACGATGGGCGGGGTGCCGTTGAAGGGCACGTGGGAATACTCGGTCTGCGTCGCATCCTGCAGGGCGAGGATCAGCAGATGGTCATCGCTGCCGACCCCGGCGGTGCCGATCGTCACCTGCCCCGGCCGCGCCCGGGCGGCGGCTACCAATTCCGTCACGCTGGTGATCGGGCTGTCCGCCTTCACCCACAGCCCGCAGGGATCCTCAATGACGTTGCCGAGGAAGGTGAAGTCCTGCACCCGGTAGCGCACCTGGCGTTCGATCGGCAGGGTGATGGAATTGGGTGCCTGGGCGGCACCGATGGTGAAGCCGTCGGGGGCCGCCTGGGCAATGCCCTCGAAGGCCTGCTGGCCGCCGGCGGTGGGGCGGTTGACCACGACGAAATTCGCCCGCGACAGGCGCTGCTGGACGAAAGGCAGGATCGTGCGCGCCAGGATGTCCATGCCCCCGCCGGCCGGTCCCGGTACCAGCACCTGGATCGGCCGGTCGGCCGGCCAGGCGGCCTGCGCCAGTCGCGGGGCCACCAGGGCGCCGGCCGCCGCCAGGGCGCCGAGCATCTGTCTGCGGTGCATGCGTTTCTCTCCCACCGAGGTCGTTCTGCGCGGCAGGCTAGGCCGCTTTGCGCATCAGCGGGAGTCGCCGCGCCGGCGCAGCAGCAGCGCGGCGACCGCCAGCATGGCGCCGACGCCGATGACCACCACGGCGCCGAGTGCATTGACCTCCGGCGTCAGGCCCAGCCGCAGCATGGCGAACAGCGCCATGGGCAGCGTCGTCCCGGCCGGCCCGGAGACGAAGGAGGCGATCACCACGTCATCGAGCGAGAGTGTGAAGGCGAGCAGCCACCCTGCCCCCAACGCCGGGGCGATCAGCGGCAGGGTGATGGTGCGGAAGGCGGTGAATGGCGTGGCACCCAGATCCATCGCCGCCTCCTCCAGGCTGCGGTCCGTCTCGGCAAGGCGTGCCTGCACGACCACCGCCACGAAGGCCGCGCCGAGCGTCGCGTGCGCCAGCAGCACGGTCGCCGCGCCGCGGCCCTGCGGCCAGCCTGTGGTGATCTCCAGCGCCACGAACAGCAGCAGCAGGGATAGGCCGGTGACGACCTCCGGCAGCACCAGGGGCGCGCCGATCAATGCGCCGAACAATGCCCGGCCGCGGAACCGGCCATAGCGTGCCAAGGCCCAGCCCGCTGTGCCGCCGAGCAGCACGGCGAGGCTTGCCGACCCCGCCGCGACGCGCAGCGACAGCATGGCGGCGTCGACCACCCGATCATTCGCTGCCAGCGCCGCGAACCAGCGCAGCGAGAAGCCGCCCCACTGGAAGGGGATGCGGTCGGCGCTGAAGGCGTAACCGACCAGCAGCAGGATCGGCAGCCAGAGGAAGGCGAATCCCGCCCCCATCGCCACGGCGATGAACCGGCCGCGCCTCATGCGCGCGCTTCCAGCCGCTGGAACAGGCGAATGGGGATCAACAGCAGCGCCAGCAAGGCGACGGCGAGTGCCGCGGCCACGGGCCAGTCGCGGTTCTGGAAGAATTCCTGCCACAGCACGCGGCCGACGAGTTGCGCTTCCGGCGGGCCCATCAGTTCGGGGATCACGAACTCGCCTGCCGCCGGGATGAACACCAGCAGGAACCCCGCCGCGGCCGCGGGCGCGGTGACTGGCAGCGTCACGGTGAAGAACGCTGTAGCCGGCCGCGCGCCGAGATCGGCCGCCGCCTCGCCCAGCGTGGGATCGAGCCGAAGCAGGGCTGCGAACAGCGGCAGCACCGCGAAGGGCAGATAGGCATGCACCATGCCGATCAGCATCGCGCCCTCGGTGTAGAGCAGCGGCAGGGGCGCGTCGGTCAGGCCCGCCGCCATCAGCATACCATTGATCCAGCCCTCGTCGCGCAGCAGGCCGATCCAGGCGCCGACGCGCAGCAGGAAGCCGGTCCAAAAGGGCAGCATCAGCAGCGCCAGCAACAGCACCCGCCGGCCTGGCGCCGCTCGCGCGATACCGATCGCCATGGGGTAGGCAATGAGCAGGCAACCCGCCGCCGTCATCGCCGCGATGCGCAGCGCGGTCAGCAGGGCGTCGAGATAGTAGCTGTCCTCAACCAGCGTGGCGAAACCGGTCAGCGACCAGGCCAGGTGGAAGGGCGGCAGGCCGGGATCGGCCTCGGCCAGCGCGATGGCCACAAGGATCGCCGCCGGCGACGCGACGAAGACCAACAGCCAGGCCCAGACCGGTGCGAGGACCGCCAGCCGCCCCTTCACGAGGCGAGCGGCACGACGTCGGCGGCCTCCCAGGCGAGGGTGACCTCGGCGCCGCGGGCGGGCGGGGCGCCGTCCTCCTCGGCATGGGCGACGCGCAGCACGGCGCCGCCGGGCAGGCGCACCAGCAGCAGCGTGTCGTCACCACGGAAGGCGGCGTCCTCGACCACGCCACGCGCGGTGTTCGGCCCGGCCGCGCCGGGCGCGACGCGGATGCGCTCCGGGCGCAGCGCGACAGCCACCGTGCCGGGCGGGATGGCGCCGGCGAAGGTCACGCCGGCCTCGGCGCTGTCGAAGCCGCCTGCCGCCGCGCTGCCTTCCAGCACATTCGCCGCCCCCAGGAAGCGGGCGACGAAGCGCGAGGCCGGGCGTTCGTAGATGTCGCGCGGCGCGCCGAGCTGCGCGATGCGCCCGGCTTCCAGCACCGCGACGCGGTCCGCCAGCGCAAGCGCTTCCTCCTGGTCATGGGTGACCATGACGAAGGCCGCGCCGGTCTGCCGCTGCAGGGCGCGCAGTTCGAAGCCGGTGCGTTCACGCAGGCCGGCATCCAGCGCGCCGAGCGGTTCATCCAGCAGCAGCAGGCGCGGGCGCATCACCAGGCTGCGCGCCAGCGCCACGCGCTGCTTCTGCCCGCCGGAGAGCTGATGCGGCTTGCGACGGTCGAGACCGGTCAGCCCGACCATGGCGAGGGCGGCGGCGATCCGCGCTGCGGCCTCCGCCTTCGTCACGCCGGCGCGGCGCAGGCCATAGGCGACGTTGTCCGCGACCGTCAGGTGCGGGAACAGCGCGTAGGATTGGAACATCATATTTACCGGCCGCGCCCAGGGTGGCGTGGTGGCGATGTCGGCGCCATCCAGCAGCAGGCGGCCTGATTCGGGCGCCTCGAAGCCCGCGATGATCCGCAGCAACGTGGATTTTCCGGAGCCAGATCCGCCCAGCAGGGCGAAGAACTCGCCTTCCGCGATGTCGAGGTCGAGCGCGTCCAGCGCCAGTGTCGCACCGAAGGTCTTGGTAATCGCCTCGGCCCGGAGCAGCGGCGCCGGCCCGATGACTGCAGGGCCACCAGGGCCGGAGTTTACAATCGGCCCGGCCAAGCTAGCGCCCAGCCTTGAAGCGCGACCACAGCCGCGTGCGGATCCGCTCGGCCTCGCGCGGCGGCGTGCCGGCGATGAAGGTGCGCGACAGCGCCTCGGCGGAAGGGAAGACATTGGGGTCGTTGCGCACCGCCTCATCCACCAGCGGCCGGCTTGCCGGCACGGCATTGGGGTAGCGGACATGGTTGGTGATGCCGGCCATCACGTCCGGTTGCAGCACGAAGTTGATGAATTGCTGCGCGGCCTCGGGGTTCGGCGCATCGGCCGGGATCGCCATCATGTCGAACCACAGCTGCGCGCCCTCGCGCGGCATGACGTAGCCGACCTCGACGCCGCGCCCGGCCTCCCGCGCACGCGCCGCAGCCTGGATCACGTCGCCGGAATAGGTGAGCGCGACGCAGGCCTCCCCGGTTGCCAGCGCGTCGAGGATGGAGGAGGAGGCGATGATGGCCCGCACATGGCGGCGGATGCCCATCAGCGCCTGCTCGGCGGCGCGCAGGTCATCGGCCTCGCTGCTGTTGGGATCGCGGCCGAGCCAGCGCAGCACGGAAGGCAGCACATCGGTCGGGCTGTCCATCACCATGATGCCGCAGCGCGCGAGCCGCGCCGCATTCTCGGGCTTCAGCAGGATGTCGAGATTGTCGAGCGGCACGTCCGGACCGAGCACCGAGCGCACGCGATCCACCCTGATGCCGAGCCCGACGGTGCCCCACAGATAGATCGCGCCATGACGATTGCCCGGGTCGATCGCCGCGACCCGTTCCATCAGCACGGGGTCGAGGTTGCGCCAGTTGGGCACTGCCGCGCGGTCGATCTGGCGCAGGGCGCCGGCGCGCACCAAGCGGGCGAAGGTCGGCTCGCTGGTGGGTACCACGATGTCGTAGCCCGACCGCCCGGCCGACAGCCGGCCTTCCAGTGTCTCCAGGCTGTCATAGACATCGTAGCGGACGCGGATGCCAGTCTCGCGTGTAAAGCGGGCGACCGCATAGGGATCGATGTAGTCCGACCAGTTGTAGACGTTCAGCACCCGCTCCTGCGCGGCAGCCGGCAGGGCCAGTGTCAGCAGGGCAAGCAGCAGCGGCAGGCGTCGGAACATCGGCGCGGTCCCTTGGGCGGCGGTCGGCGGATTGCGCGAGACTAGCCATGCGCGCGGCGCCTGCCATCCCCTACGAGGTTTTGTGACGCGTAGGATTTTTAGCCTTGACGTTCCGTATTTGTTCCTGTATCCACGCCTCATCACGGGGCGAACTGCGCCTTCCGCCCGCCCCGTCCTCCCACCCAGACAGCCCGACCCCCAGCACCCGCTCCGGCGGAAGGCCCGCGCCTTCCGTCCCGGCGGGCGAGGAGCCATGCATGCCCTTCCTCTCGAGCGGCCTTTCGGCGCTGACCACCGCGAATGGCTTCACGCTTTGGCACTATCGCACCGAGGACGACCGGGCGAGCGTGTTGGCGCTCGGCTACTTCACCCCGGCCGCGGCGCAACTCGTGCCGGGCGATATCGTCATCGTGCAGGCGGCCGATGCCACCGCCCTGCTGCCGATCCGGGGGGGGTCGATCGCGGGCGGCGGGGTGACCCTGGATGCGTCGGGCAGCGCGCCGGCCCTGCTGCGCTCGGCCACGCTGCTGGCCGATGTCTTCCTCGCCGGGTCAGCCGTCGCGCGGGCCCTCGTGTTGGATGCGCCACCGAGCCCGCTCAATCCGGGCGATGCATTGGTGGCCGGCGTCACCGTCACCGGCCCGATCGCTCAGGTCACCTTCAGCTTTCGCCGATCCAACGGCGCCGATGTCAGCACACCGCAGACGGTGGCGGTGGTGGCCGGCCGGGCGGTGGCTGGCTTCACTGCGCCGGAACCTGCCGGTGGCTACCGGCTGTTCGCGGTCGATTCGACCGATCCGACGAGCTACGTCCTCTCGCCGCCCTTCGCCGTGACCCAGCCACCGCGCCTGCTGAGCGAGGCGGGCGGCACGCTGCTCACCGAAAGCGGTGCGCTGCTGCTCCTGTAGCCGCCCTCCCGGCGGGCCATTGGCCACAGCGGCCGGTGCCCCGGGTGCCGGGGTCCGACCAGGTCCCGCCCGGGTGGAACCACCGAGGCGGGCGACGATGCTTGCTTCACCAATGGGCCGGAGCGGATTGCGTGCGCGCAGTCACGCCCAATCCGTTGCGGCCGAGGCAGCCACGCCGAACGCCGCCGACCAGCCACGCAATGTCCAACGGGACGCGTCGATCCGACGCGATCGCGCGCACCCCTGCCGCGGCTCCCGCCCCTTCCCTTCCCCAGCCCCCGACGGGAGATCCCCATGTCCGATACGAAGATCAGCGCGCTGCCGGCGGTTGCCGCCACGGCCGATGCCGACAGGCTGCCCATCGTCCAGGGCAGCGGTGCCGGCGCCGTCACGCGCAACGCGACCGTCGCGCAACTGCGCGGCGGCATCCTCGCCGACCGCCCCTATCATGTGCGGGATTTCGGCGCGGTCGGTGACGGCACCACCAACGACGCGCCGGCGATCCAGGCGGCGATCGACGCGATGAACGCGGCCGGCGGCGGCACGCTGGAATTCGGCGCGCGGTCGTACCGCATCGCCAGCCCGGTGGTGGTGGACAGCGTCTCGATCACCTTCCAGGGGGCGGGCTTCACGGAAGGCCCGTCGATCGCCGACGGCACCTGGTTGCGCATCGACACCACCGGATTCACGCCCTTCACCTTCACGGGCACCGGCGCGCGCGGGTCCACGGTGCGCGACATCGCGGTACGCCAGACGCACAACGCGACGCAGGACGCGACCTGGGCGCCGACCAACTACGACTTCGTCTTCCGCGTGCAGGATTGCCTCGGCTCCGTCACCTTCAAGAACGTCCTGCTGGTCGCGGTGAATCGTGGCATCTGGTGCGACAATTCCGGCCGGCTGAACATCGAGAGCCTGCGCGGCCAGGTCTTCACCACCGGCATCGAGATCGACCGCGCCTTCGACGCCTGCCGTATCGAGCACATCCATTTCTGGCCGTTCGCGACGTCCGACGACGACGTGGTGCGCTGGCAGCAGCAGAACTGCGACGCGGTGGTGCTGCGCAAGGTCGATGGCATCTTCATCGACGACGCCTTCGCGCTGGGCGCGCGGTCGATGCTGCGGCTCGCCTCCTCGGCCTCGGGTGTGCCGACCAAGGTCTATGTGGGCAGCCTGTATGCCGATTTCGTGCTCACCCCGATCTGGGTCGAGGGCAATGGCGTCACCGCCCAGATGGCCAGCATCACCACCCAGTCGGAGCTGTTCAATTCCGGCGGCCAGCCGCTGGTGGGCGGCAACGGCATCCGCATCGACGGCAACAACGCCAGGCTGCAGATCGCCAACCTGCGCATCGATGATGCCGAGAGCAATTCGATCCGCGTCAACGGCTCCGGCAACCGCGTGGACGTCTTCTCGTTCCGCGCCGAGTACTACAACCGTCTGAACGACGGATCGGCGGCGATCCACGTCGCCAACGTCGCATCCGGCACGCCCAATGCGGTCCATCTCGGCAGCCCGGCGCTGCTGGGCAACGGCAATGCCGGACCGCTGGTGAACACCGGCACCAATGGTCATGTGGCGCTCGGCGCGCCGGCCGGGCGGATCGACCGGCCCGGCGTGATGCTGGGCTTCGACAACCAGGGATTCTTCTCGCCCTCCTCGACCGAGATCGCCGCCTCGGCCGCAGGGGTCGAGGTGCTGCGCGCATCCTCGGCCGGCACGATCAGCCTGGGCGGCGCCTCGGGCGCGCATGGCCTGGGCATCACGACGCCGACGAACAGCGTGAACCGCGTTGCCATAACAAGCGCGGTCACCGCGGGCACACCTTCGATCATGGCCCAAGGGACCGACGCCAACATCGCGCTCGCGATCGCCGCCAAGGGCACCTCGACGATCCGGCTTCAGACGCGCGGCCAGACCGCCTTCGAGGTGAACGCGACCGGCACGCCAGGCAACTACATCCGAGCGGACGCGGCCGCGTCAGGCGGCTGGCCGCGCATCATCGCCCAAGGCAGCGACACCAACGTTCACCTGCAATTGGCGGTCAAGGGCACCGCCTACGTCGAGTCCACCGCGCCCTTCAAGCTGCCGACCTACACGGTCGCCACCCTGCCTTCCGCGGCGACCTTCGCGCGCTGCCTGATCTTTGTATCGGACGGCACGGCGAACAAGCGCTTCGCGGTCAGCGACGGCACGTCCTGGCGCTGGCCCGACGGCGCGGTGGTGAGCTGAGCGCAATGCGAGCGAAGGAGACACGGCCATGACCGCGCTGACCGACTATGCGAAGAACCTGCTGGCGCGGTCCCTGACCGGACGGCAGCCGGCCCTGCCGACCGGCATCTGGGTGGCGCTCGGCACCGGTGGGACCGATGCCGCCGGCCTGACCGGCGAGCCTTCCGCCGCCGCGGGGTATGCTCGCCAGCCGGTGTCCTTCACCGGCAGCGGCACGCAACGCAATGCGGCGGCGCTGCGCTTCAACTTCACCGCCGCCATCGGCACGCTGACCCATGTCGGCCTGTTCGACGCGGTGTCCGGCGGCAATGCGCTGGCCTGGGCAGCACTGGGGTCCCCGGCGACGCTGGGGGCGGCGGGCAGCGTGACCATACCGGCCGAAAGCCTGACCGTGCTGGCGGATTAGAGCATGATTGGCTCACATTCGTTCACCCATCACGCTCTAACCTGTTGTTTGATCGCGTGCTTCAGGCCTCCGGTGCATTCGCACCTGCGGCCATCACACGCTAGCGGATCCCGATCAGGTGGATTCGCCTGATCGGGCGCGGATGCGCGCGGACACCGCTCCATGCCCTCGGTCGCGCAAGCATCGTCACGTGGCTGGGTGGGTCCGGCCTAGCGCGATCGGGTCTACTGCCCCGACGTCCTGGACCGGATTCCGGCACCGGCCGACTGGCCCGCATCCAGCAAGGCCTGGGTGCGGTCCATGGCCCAGGTCGCGCCCATATTCGGACGCAGGTCGCCATCGCGTTCATCGGTGACGGCATAGGTGACCAGGTAGCCACGCCCCGCGCGCCCGGCGATCACGGACAATTCCACGACCATGAAGCTGACATGCAGGTCGGCCGCGCAGCTGTCGTTGCGTTCGATCGGCATGCGCACGGCCCGCTGCACCCCGGCGGTGAAGGCGACCGCATCGTCCCGCGCTTCGGCATGGCGGACGATGTGGATGCACGACGCGGCCGCACCGCCGGTCGAGGCCACAAGGCCCAGCATCGCCGCCCCGATCGCACGCATCGCCCACCCCCCAACACGCTGCGAAGGATGCCCCGGAAGCACCGTCCGGGGCCAGTCTTCCGCGGCCCGCCAAGGAGGACCCCATGGACCCCCGCCAAACCCGCGGCTACCGCAACCGCAACCCGGGCAATATCGACCATGTCCCAGCCAATCGCTGGCAGGGCCTCGACGACCCGCCGATCGAGGCGCCACCGGTCGGCGGCCGCCCGCGCTTCGCCCGCTTCGTCTCCCACGCCTATGGCATCCGCGCGCTCGCCGTGCTGCTGACCACCTATCAGGACCGGCACGGGCTGCGGACCATCCGGGGCATCATCGGCCGCTGGGCACCGGGCAGCGAGAACAACACCGAGGCCTATGTCGGCGCCGTGGCCCGGCAGATGGACCGGCACCCGCGTGCCGAGTTGGACCTGCATCGCTTCGAGGATCTCCGCCCGCTGGTCGAGGCGATCATCACCCATGAACTCGGCGGCAACCCCTATGACCGCGGCACGATCGAAGCCGGGTTGCGGCTGGCCGGCGTGACGGCCGGCGGGCGCGCCGCGGTGGCCCGCAGCGGCACGGCGCGCGCGGCGGCGGGGACCGCCGCAGCGGGGGTTGGCGGCGTCGCGGCCACCGAGGTGCTGGGGCAGCTTGCGCCGCATCTGGGCAGCGCGGCGGAACTGGCCCGTGCACTCGGGCCCTGGGTGGTCGCAGCCCTGCTGGTCGCCACCGCCGCCTGGTTCGTCTGGCAGCGCGCGCGGCAGTCGGCATGAGCGCGGTCGTTGCCCTGCTTGGCGCCGCCTGTTCCCGCGCGGCCGGCTGGATCGCGGCGGGGGGGGCCGCACTGGCGCTGCTGCTCGCCGCCTATGGCACCGGTCGGCGGGACGGGCGCACCGCCTCACGGACGCAAACGCTTGAGCGCGCGGCGCGCGCGCGGGAGATCAGGGATGAGGTGGACCGGACTGTGGATCGCCTTGGCGATCCTGCCGACGAGTTGCGCCGGGACTGGCGCCGCGGGTTGTGACGCCTGGCGGCCGATCCTGGTCGCCGAGGCGGACGGGCTGAGTGCCCAGACCGCCCGCCAGATCCTGGCGCATAATCGGACGGGACGCCGGATCTGCGGCTGGTGAGGGTCGGGGCGGCCATGGCCAGCGGCGCCGGTTTGGGGAACCATGGCCCCACAAGAGGAACGCCATGACCGAAGACACCCGCCTGGACCCGCCGAGCCTCGAGATCGAGGGCCGCCGCGCCACCATCCGCCTGCATCGTGCGCGCCACCGAAACCGCGTCGAGCCGGGCGACATCATCCGCATCCTTGAGCATTTCGACACCGTGCAGGCGAATCGCGACCTGCGCGTGCTGGTGCTGGCGGCGAGCGGCCCGGCCTTCAGCGCCGGCTTCCACCTGGGCAGCTTCGCCGAGGACCGCGAGGCCGCCGCCCGGGCTCCGGGTTTCGATGCCATGGTCGACCGCTTCGAAACGCTGCGCGTGCCGACCATCTGCCGGCTGCAGGGCGGCGTCTACGGCGGCTCCACGGACCTTGCCCTGACCGCGGATTTCCGCATCGGCGTGACAGGCATGGAGATGTTCATGCCGGCCGGGCGGCTGGGCGTGCACTATTATCCGGGCGGATTGCGGCGATACGTTTCGCGCCTGGGGCTGAACAATGCCAAGCGCCTGTTCCTGACAGCGGAGAAGCTGGGCGCGGAGGAATTGCTGCGCATCGGCTACCTGACGCAGTTGGTCGCACCCGAAGCGCTGGACGCCGCGGTGGACCGGCTGGCGGAAACGCTGTCGACGATGGCGCCGCTGGCGGTGCAGGGGATGAAGCAGGCCTTGAACGAAATTGGGCACGGGGTGCTGGACGTCGCGGCCTGCGAGGCACGGGCGAAGGCCTGCAAGGCGAGCGCGGATATCCAGGAGGGGCTGAAGGCATTCCGGGAAAAGCGGGCGCCGGTGTTCAGCGGGGCATGAACGGCAGGGCAATGGTGCTGTTGGAGAGGATTGAACTCTCGACCTCTCCCTTACCAAGGGAGTGCTCTACCACTGAGCTACAACAGCGCCGTGCCCGCGGGCGGCGCCCTCTCTAGGCGGATGGGACCAGCCGCGCAACCCCGTCCTTGCGCCTGGGGCCGCCTGGCCGCCCTACCGGTCGTCGCCTTGCGCAAGCAGCCCCGCTTCCTCGAGCGCCGGGATTCGATCCGCGAGCCGCGCGCGCAGCCGTTCGAGCGTGGCACCTCCCGTCAACAGCGGCCGGCATGGCTCCGTCCCCCGCCGCAGCGTCCCGGTACGCAGCCCGTCCGCCACGATCATGTCGTGATCGCCCATCTCCAGCTGGAGGTAGCGGACAACGCCCGACATCGGCACCGTCCTGATGCTGCGGCCATTGACCAGGGCGACAATGGGAACCAGCCAATCATCCACCCCCACCAGGGTGTGCGGTGCGATGATCGTGGTCCGGTTGGGGGAAAAACGGTCGAACGCCCCTTCTGCGATCCGCACCGGGGCGGCGTCCGGGCGCCGCGCCAGGTCGACGATCGTCTCAACCACCCGCTGCACGGGGCGGTAGCCGGCGCAGGCCAGCACCACGACGATGTCGCCCGCCTCCAGCTCGTCAACCTGGCGCTCCCCACGAACCGTCACGACCATCGATGTTGGCAGCAGGCCGCTCAGCGCCGGGTCCTCGCATGCGGGCTTCCCAGCGGCGGGGGACCGCGTCCAGGGCAATGCCACCGGGCCATGCGTCATGTCGTACTCCAAGGCTCACCGCCACGCGGTCGGAACTCATCTCATCTTGATTTAGATCAATCCGCGCCCACGGGTTGTAACGGAAGCGCGATCCGCAACCATTGGTGACGCCATCTTGCCGGGCGGCGCCGGTCGCAGCCATCCTCAGGGCATGTCCAAACCCCCTGCGCCACCCAAGCCCGAGGATCGCACCGCCCGCCTGGCCGCCGCGCTGCGGGAGAACCTGAAGCGCCGCAAGGCGCAAATCCGTGCGCGCGATGCCGCCGAAGAACAACCCTCCAACGCCGGCAAGGTTGCCCCACCCAAGCCCATGGGCTAATGCGGCCGCCCTGGGGCGCGCCGGGGCCCCGCCCCGCCCCGCCCGCCCTCATGTCGCAGGCCAGGCTCCGCCCCATGTCCATCATGCCCGACAGCTGGATCCGCCGCATGGCGACCGATCACGGCATGATCGAACCCTTCGTCGAGGCCCAGCGGCGCGAAGGCGTGATCTCCTACGGCTTGTCCTCCTACGGCTATGACGCGCGGGCGGCCGACGAATTCAAGATCTTCACCAATGTGGACAACGCCGTGGTGGACCCCAAGGCGTTCAGCGAGGAAGGCTTCGTCACCCGCCGTGGGCCGGTCTGCATCATCCCGCCGAATTCCTTCGTGCTGACGCATACGGTCGAATATTTCCGCATCCCGCGCGACGTGCTGGTCATCTGCCTCGGCAAATCCACCTATGCACGCTGCGGGCTGATCGTGAACGTCACGCCCCTGGAACCCGAATGGGAAGGCCAGGTGACGATCGAAATCAGCAACACCACCCCCCTGCCCGCCAAGGTCTATGCCAACGAAGGCGTCTGCCAGTTCCTGTTCCTGCAGGGATCGGCGCCACCCGAGGTGAGCTACGCAGACCGACGCGGCAAATACATGGGCCAGCGCGGCGTCGCGCTGCCGAGGTTGTAGACCATGGATCGCATCCGTATCCGCGGCGGCCGCGCGCTCAGCGGCACCATCCCGATCTCCGGCGCGAAGAATGCCGCGCTACCGCTGATGGCGACCGCCTTGCTGACCGACGGGCCGCTGACGTTGACCAATGCGCCGGATCTCGCCGATGTCACGACCATGGCCGGGCTGCTCGCGCAGCACGGGCTGGCGGTGGAACGCGACAAGACGGCGCGCACCATCACCATGTCCGGGGCGGCCACGCACCTCGAAGCACCCTACGACCTGGTCCGCAAGATGCGCGCCTCGGTGCTCGTGCTGGGTCCGCTGGTCGCCCGCTTCGGCCAGGCGCGCGTGTCCCTGCCCGGCGGCTGCGCCATCGGCACGCGCCCGGTCGACCTGCACCTCAAGGCGCTCGAGCAGATGGGTGCCGAGATCGAGATCACCGCCGGCTATATCGAGGCCCGCGCGCCTGGCGGCCTCAAGGCCGCGCGCATCATCTTCCCGCAGGTCTCGGTGGGTGCCACCGAGAACATCCTGATGGCCGCGACACTGGCGAGCGGCGTCACCGAAATCGTCAACGCGGCGCGCGAGCCCGAGATCAGCGACCTCGCCGCTTGCCTGATGCGCATGGGTGCGCGGATAGAAGGCCTCGGCACCGACCGGCTGCTGGTCGAAGGCGTGCCCGCGCTGGGTGCCGCGGTCCACCCGATCATCCCCGACCGCATCGAGGCCGGCACCTTCGCCTGCGCAGCGGCAATCACCGGCGGCCAGGTCCTGCTCGGCGGCGCGCGGCTCGACCATCTCGGCGCCGTGGTGCGCATCCTGCGAGATGCCGGCGTGGATGTCGCCGAAGCCGATGGCGGGCTGAAGGTCTCGCGCCTGAACGGCCTTCGCGGCACCGATGTGGTGACCGAGCCCTTCCCCGGCTTCGCCACCGACATGCAGGCGCAGTTCATGGCCCTGATGTGCGTCGCCGAGGGCGCGGCGATGATCACCGAGACGATCTTCGAGAACCGCTTCATGCATGTGCCGGAACTCGCCCGCATGGGTGCGCGCATCAATTTCCACGGATCCTCGGCGATCGTGCGCGGCGTGCCGCGGCTCGCCGGCGCGCCGGTGATGGCGACCGACCTGCGCGCCTCGGTCTCGCTGATCCTCGCGGGGTTGGCGGCGCAGGGGGAGACCATCGTCAACCGCGTCTATCACCTCGATCGCGGCTATGAGCATGTCGAGGCGAAGCTCGCCGCGGTGGGTGCAGACATCGAACGTTTGCCGGGCTGAAACGGTATCGCGATGACACCGACTCCGCCCTTCTTGGTGTAGCCTCCGCCATGGATCACGCGCTTACCTCCCCCATCACGCCCGCCACGCCCGAGGATGCCGGCCCGATCGTGCTGGCGCTGCCCAAGGGGCGCATCCTGTCCGAGCTCGGCCCCGTCCTCACCCGTGCAGGCATCGTCCCGGCGGCGGACTACGCCGATGAAAGCAGCCGCCGCCTGCGCTTCCCGACCGAGGACCCCGCGCTCGACGTGATCCGCGTGCGGTCCTTCGATGTCGCCACCTTCGTCGCGCATGGGGCCGCGCAGATCGGCATCTGCGGCGCCGATGTGCTGATGGAATTCGACTATCCCGAGATCTATGCGCCGCTCGACCTCGGCATCGGCCGCTGCCGTGTGTCCATCGCCGAGCCCGTGGTGACCGAGCCGGACGACCCGACCCGTTGGTCGCGCGTCACGGTGGCGACGAAATACCCCAACATCGCCCAGCGCCATTTCGCCGCGCGCGGCGTGCAGGCGGAAATCGTCCACCTGAACGGCGCGATGGAACTGGCACCTTCGATGGGCCTGTCGCGGCTGATCGTGGACCTGGTGCAGACCGGTTCGACGCTGAAGGCCAATGGCCTGCACGAGACGGAAGTCATCGCGCATGTCACCTCGCGCCTGGTGGTCAACCGCACGGCGCTGAAGACGCGGCCGGAGGCGATCGGGGCGTGGATCGCGCGGTTCCGCACGGCGCTGGCCGGGCGGGATGCGCGGTGAGCAAGCAAGGAAGGTTGGGGGAGGAGAACCTCCCCCAATCCCCCGCCCTTTTTCTGACAATTGGTGCCGGCCGATATCGTCGGGCGAGCGGCAGCGCCGGCCGCCTCTTGGTCGGCTACCCTACATTGGATCGTGAGCGCGAAGGCGCGACCGCGACCAGACCATCAGTGGCCCCGGGCAAATCCGTGCAAGTCGCTGGCCCGGATGGGCCGCGCCCGCCGTTCGTGGGCACGAAAAAAACCAAAAGAAGGAGGGGGATCGGGGGAGTTCTCTCCCCCGACCTTTGCCCATGAAGCGCCTGGACACCACCGCCTCGGATTTCGAATCCGCCTTCACCGCCTTGCTGGACGAGGCGCGCGAAACCACCAGCCGCGTCGATGCCGCCGTCGCCGACATCATTGCCACCGTACGGGCCCGCGGCGATGCCGCGCTGATCGACACCACAGCCCGCTTCGACCGCTGGGCGCCGGCGGATGCCGCCGCGCTGCGCGTGACCTCGGCGGAGATCGAGGCCGCCGATGCGTCCATTCGTCCGGAACTCCGCGCGGCGCTGAACCTCGCTGCCGAGCGGATCGAGGCATTCCATCGCGCGCAACTACCGCGCGACCTTGAGATGCAGGACAGCGCCGGTTTGACGCTGGGCATGCGCTGGGGAGCGATCGACGCGGTCGGCATCTATGTGCCCGGCGGCAAGGCGGCCTATCCGTCCTCGGTGCTGATGAATGCGTTGCCGGCGCGTGCGGCGGGTGTGAAGCGCATCGCGATGTGCGTCCCCACGCCCGATGGCACGCTCAATCCGCTGGTGCTGGCGGCGGCGAAGCGCGCGGGCGTGACCGAGATCTTCCGCATCGGCGGCGCCCAGGCGGTGGCAGCCATGGCCTGGGGCACCGCGTCGATCGCCGCGGTGGACCGCATCGTCGGGCCAGGCAATGCCTATGTCGCCGAGGCCAAGCGCCAGGTGTTCGGGCGCGTCGGCATCGATTCGATCGCCGGGCCGTCGGAAGTCGTCGTCATTGCCGATGCCGGCAACGACCCGCGCCACATCGCGGTGGACCTGCTCGCCCAGGCCGAGCATGACGAAAGCGCGCAATCCATCCTGATCACGCCGGATGCGGCACTCGCCGATGCGGTGGCCGGCGCGGTCGAGGCCGAGCTTCGGCACCTGCCGCGTGCCGACATCGCCGGCGAATCCTGGCGCCGCCATGGCGCCGTGATCCTGGTGCGGGACCTGACCGAAGCCGCGGCGCTGACCAATCGGCTGGCGCCGGAGCACCTTCAACTCATGGTGGCGGAACCACGCGCGCTTCTCGCGCAGGTGCGCCATGCCGGCGCGGCCTTCCTCGGGCGCTTCTGCCCCGAGGCGGTGGGCGACTACGTCGCCGGCCCGAACCATGTCCTGCCAACCGGGCGCACGGCGCGCTTTGCCTCGGGCCTGTCGGTGTTCGACTTCCTCAAGCGCACCACCTGGGTCGAGGCGGATGAGGCCGCACTCGCCGCTGTGGGGCCTTCCGCGGTGGCCTTGGCCGAGGCCGAGGGCCTCACGGCGCACGCCCGCAGCGTGGCATTGCGACTCGGCGGCTGACGCTGCGCTTGACCCGGCGGGGTTCGCGGACCATTTTCCCGCCGATTTCCGGTGGCGCGCCGTCGCGCCGCGTTCCCCCATGCGCGCCTGGCGCGCCAAATTCGAGGCCCGATGTCGAAGGAAGATATGATTGAGTTCAGCGGCCAGGTCGTTGAACTCCTCCCGAATGCGATGTTCCGCGTGAAGCTGGACAATGAGCACATGGTTCTGGCGCACACCTCCGGGAAAATGCGCAAGAACCGCATCCGCGTGCTCGCCGGCGACCGCGTGAACGTCGAGATGACGCCCTACGACCTGACCAAGGGCCGCATCACGTTCCGCTTCAAGTGACCGGCATGCGCCGGGATCGCTCCAAGTAGGCCGCCAGTGCCCGAATCGCGCCCGCCGCTGGTGCTGGCAAGCGCCAGCCCGCGGCGCCTCGACCTTCTTGCCCGGCTGGGCATCGTTCCCGCGCAGGTCATCGCCACCGACATCGACGAATCGCCGATGAAGCGCGAGACGCCGCGGCCGCATGCGGTGCGCCTGGCGTTCGGCAAGGCCGAGGCCGCGGCGGCGCAACGGCCTGACGCCTTGGTTCTCGCTGCCGATACGGTGGTCGGCGTCGGCCGCCGCATCCTGCCCAAGGCGGAGACCGACGCGCAGGCGCAAGCCTGCTTCACGCTGCTGTCGGGTCGGCGGCACATGGTGACCACGGCCGTGGTGCTCGCCCTTCCCGATGGGCGCCGGCTGAAGCGCGTGGTGGAAAGCGCTGTGACGTTCCAGCGCCTGACCGAGCAGCAGGTGGCGGACTACCTCTCCAGCGGTGAATGGCAGGGCAAAGCCGGCGGCTACGCCATCCAGGGCCGCGCCGAGGCCTTCATCCGGTTCCTGTCGGGCAGTCATTCCAACGTGGTCGGCCTGCCGCTGTTCGAGACGGCACAGTTGCTGCGCGGCGTCGGATGGCTGCGACCTTGACGACCTGCGCGCCTGGTGGCGCGACGATGCCCCGCGCGCCTGGCGGCGCGACAACACCTCGCGCGCCCGGCGGCGTGACGATCGTCGTCAGCGCCTCCCCCGGCGAGCTGCGCACCGCGCTGCTGCAGGGCGGGGCCCTGACCGAGGCCTGGGTGGAGCGCCCCGGCCGCCCTGATGGCATGGGCGACCTGCATCGTGGCCGGGTCTCGGCATTGGCCCCGGCCATGGCCGGGGCCTTCATCGCCCTGGCAGGCGGCGAAACGGGCTTCCTGCCGGAACGCGAGACCGGCGAGGCGCGTCGCCCCCTCGCCGCCGCGGTCCATGAGGGCATGATCCTGCCGCTGCGCGTCATTCGCGCCGCGCAGGGTGGCAAGGGCCCACGCGTGACCGCCCGGGTGACCCCGACCGAGGCCGCCCGAATCGCCGCCGCGCCGCCCGGCGCCCCCAGGCTGGTCGCGCGCGGGATGCTGGCGGTGGAACGGCTCGCCGGGCAGTACGCGAATGCGGCGGTGCTGGTGGACAGCGCGGCGCTGCTGGCGCGGCTGCGCGGCCGCCTGGGCGACAGGGCACGCCTGGTCCCCGCCCCGGCCTTCGACGACGCCATCGAGGCTGACTTCGACATCCTGGCCTCCGCCGAGGCCCCGCTGCCCGGCGCTGGCCGCCTGCTGATCCACCCCACGCCGGCGCTGACGGCAATCGACATGGACGCCGGCAGCGCGGCCGGGGCGCGCGGTGCCCATGCGGTGCTGACCTTGAACCGGGACGCGCTGCCCGAACTCGCGCGCCAGATCCGCGCCCGCAACCTGGGCGGCGCGATCTTGGTGGATTTCGCCGGGCTGTCGCCGAAGCGGCGCGAGGCCCTGGCCGATCCGCTGCGCGAAGCCCTGGCGGGGGATCGCCATGCGCGGCTGCTCGGCTTCACCCATCTTGGCCTGGCCGAAATCGTCCGCGACCGCATCCATCCTCCGCTGAATGAGGTGCTGGGGCGTCCGCCCTCCGCCCTGACGCGGGGATTGGCGGCGTTGCGGCAAGGGGCGCGGGATGTTGCCGCCCGGCCTGCGGCGCGGCTGGCGCTGCGTGCTTCACCAGGCGTCATCACGGCGCTGCAGGACCTGCCCGGGGCCTTGGAGGAATTCTCGGCCGAGGCGGGCTTTGCGCTGCTGCTGCGCCCCGACCCGGCCGCCCGTGATCCATCGATCGAGGAGGCCGGTCATGACGGCTGACCCGACACCCCGCGCACCATCGCGCTGCCCGATCTGCGGCCGGCCGGCGCAGCAGGCGGGATCCCGGCCCTTCTGCTCGCTGCGTTGTGCGCAGGTTGATCTGGGGCGCTGGCTCACCGGCGGCTACGCGATCCCGGTCGAACCGGAGACGACGCAGGACAATGACGAGGATGGTGGCTGACCCCGCTGGACAGGGGACGCAGCCTCCGCTATTTCCCGCCGCCTCGCCGGGTTCCCACGGGAACCTCATGGGCCCAGGTAGCTCAGTTGGTAGAGCATGCGACTGAAAATCGCAGTGTCGGTGGTTCGATTCCGCCCCTGGGCACCATTTACCCGAATAGATTCAGGCTGTTAGGATCGGCGTTCGCCCATCATCAGTGATCGAGGTCGCGCCAGCGAGCATATAGCGAGCACGTCTGCTCCAACCTGGGCACTGCCCCTCCTTGGGCCGACCGTAGCCTTTGGAAAGGCTTCATGGCGCGTAACCCGTCCCGCTCCATGGGTCCTCGCACTCGAGCGTACGGGCGCTGCCCGCGACGCCTATTCGACGACGATATCGGCCGGCGGCATATCGCCGCGAATGACCCGGCACGCCAGGAGGGCGTCCATTCCCTCGCCGAGGGCCTCTGGCAGCGTGGTCCACCAGATCGTCTCCGCGCTGCGCAGTCCTGAATGAGCATCCTGCGCCCGGCGGAGTGCGGTTCCTACTTCCTGGCGCGCCCTACGACCCTGAAAGGCTGCTCCCACCCCCTGCTGGATTGCGGTCAGCCTGCCAATCTCGCCCTCGATCTCGCGACCGATCCAGCCCGCACAGCGGATAAGGATCCGGCGGATCGCAAGGTCCTCCTACTTCGACCCACCCCGTTTCGGCCACAGCACCGGGTGGTGCCCCCCACCCTCGGCCTTCCTCGTCACGGCTTCACCGCCTTCGGTGCCTTCACCATCGGCTTGCCGGTACGCGGCGGGTAGCGGTGGATCAGCGGCAGATAGGCATCGATCACCAGCCTGATCCGGTCCGAGCCCTCGCAAGGGTCGACCGAAAGCCGCAGGTGTTTGATCCCGGGGTTAGATGGTGCAGTCTTTTCGCAGGCGTGGAAGGACGCGCTATGGGCCAGGTTCTTCACGGCAGCGCCACCACGACAGCGGCAGCCCGTCGCGCGATCCAGCATAGTCAAGCGAGCCTGAGGGAACTGGCGCGGCGCTACGGCGTGAAACCCAAGACCGTCGCCAAATGGCGCAAGCGCACCTCAGTTGCCGACCGCCCGACCAGACCGCGCGAGGCGCACTCGTCCACCCTGTCCATCGAGCACGAGGCCATCATTGTTGCCTTCCGCCGCCACACCCTGCTGCCGTTGGACGACTGCCTCTACGCGCTGCAAGCCACCATCCCGCAACTCACGCGCTCAGCGCTTCACCGCTGCCTGCAACGCCATGGCATCTCCCGACTGCCGGAGGTCGAGGGCGACAAGCCGACCAAGAAGGCCTTCAAGCCCTATCCCATCGGCTACTTCCACGTCGACATCGCCGAGGTCCAGACCACCGAAGGAAAGCTCTACCTGTTCGTGGCCATCGACCGCACCAGCAAGTTCGCCTTCGTCCAGTTGGTCGACAGCGCTAGCCGAAAGGCATCGCTACGCTTCGGTCGCGATCTCGACGAAGGTTGCGACCGCCGCGAAAACGTCGTTCTTCGAGATGGCGCGGGTCAGATCTGAGAATTTCTGTGCACTCGAGTGCACGGCAAAGACGGACCGCTACGCTCGATGCCCCACTACGTCGTAGGTAGTGCTCACGTCGGCGCTTCGTGCACGTTGTGACGATCCAACTCGACGCATCGCCATGCGGGCATCGGAACCTTTAGTTCCCTGGCGCCGGCCTTTCCCATCTGATCTGGGCTCAACGGCGAGATTTGCCCTGGGCTATGGTCCCAGGCGTGAAATTTCGCGCAGGAGCGCTACCGCGTCAGCGCCCAAAGCCTCAGTCACTTCTATCAGTTCGATCACGTCCAGGCGGCGCTCGCCGGTTTCGTACTTGGATACGAAGCTCTGCGGGCGACGCAGCCGGAGACGCACCGCTCGCCGCGCGCTTTGTGCGGCCTGTCGCAGCGCGCGATCGGAACACGTGCGAAAGGCGGACAGCTCAATACGGAAACCCGGCTTCAGCGCGGAGCGTTGACCCCCGCAGCAACGGAGGCATTCGCCATGGAATCGCTCGCCACGCACACTTCGTCGCAACAGAACGGCCAAGGGGAAGTGCAAGCCTATTGGAAGGCGTGCACGGCCATCCGGGAAGGCGAGACCGCAATCGGCGTTGCGGACCTGCTCACCATCGCCTGGACGCGCTCTCCAATTCTTCGTCAGCGTGTTCGGCAGGTGCTGGCGAAGCACGGAGCGAACTTCCACTAGCCGGGCGCGAGGGCTGCCCTCGCATCGCCGTCTCATCGGAAACCAGTCCCCCACCCTCGGACGGCGGCGTGCAATATGAACGGGCCGCCTAATTCGACGACGGAGTCTCCCATGTCCGACCTGGTCGCCAAGCCGGGAATTCTGCAGCTCACCGCGTCAATCGTGGCTGCGCACGTCTCCAACAATCCCGTACCGATGAGCGATCTCCCCAGTCTTATTGCCGGCGTCCATGCCGCGCTGGCGGGGAGCGGACAACCGGCTCCGGCCAAGGCTGAGGCCCGGCCGGAACCCGCCGTTCCGATCAAGAAGTCGGTCCACCGCGACTATCTCGTATGCCTTGAAGACGGGAAGAAGCTGAAGATGCTGAAGCGTCACCTCGCGACGGCATTCAACCTCACGCCCGACCAGTACCGCGAAAGGTGGGGCCTGCCTCCCGACTACCCAATGGTCGCGCCCGCCTATGCGGAACGCCGATCCGCGCTGGCAAAGGAGATCGGCTTGGGCAAGGGTGGTCGCGCGAAGGCGGCGCGGAAGAAGAAGTAGGCCAGACGCTACCCACACCAGCGAGGACGCGGACCGCGACCGGCATCGGCATGGAAGGCCCTGCGCCCTTACGCGGGGCCCTGGCCGGATTTCAAGCTAGCGGCGCGGCGCGCCGGCTTGGGGCTGCGTGGCCGGTGCTCCCATTGCTGGCGACGCGCCGGACCTGCCCGCAAGGCACTCACTCATGAAGGTGCGTCGCGCATCGCCTGCGAGGTTCTGTCGCCCCGCGTCCGCATTGCAGGTCCGCATCCGATCCTGCTGCGCGGCCTGCGCCGAGCTCGGCTGACTACCCCCTGCCGCTGGCGGCATGCGGCCCGCCAAGCATTCGCTCATGAACGTCCGCCGGCCGTCGCCTTCGAGGTTTCGGCTGCCCGCTTCGGTGTTGCATGACCTCATTCGCTCCTGCTGGGCCGCCTGGGCCGCGGTAGGCGTGCGCTGTGTTCCGGCCCCAGGTGTCGGCGTCGAGGCACCGGGCGCAGACGGTGTAGCTGGCGCGGACGCTCCTTGAGCAAAGGCAGCGGCGGGTATTGCGACGGCCAGAACCGACGCGACGACGATGGCCGAGGCAGCATTCTTGAAGGTCATGACGACTTTCCCTTTGGGTCCGATGCATGCAGGCCCCGGCAGGAGAGTGCATTGGCTGATCTGGTGGCAAGTGACAGGTCAGCCACGATCCCCACGCCTGCGTGATGCCGTGGGGTCGTCACTTCGGGCATTTTGCATGGCGCAGGCGCATGGCCTGAAGGACTCTATGCTGGCCCTGCGGCAACCACTCCCTGAGAACCGTACCATCGTGATCATCACCGTTGCCGAATGCCCGCGGTGCCGTAGCGTTGTCGTCTGCAAATTCCTTTGGCGTTCGGACGGTGCCGGCTGGTCTGGCCTTCAGCCTTTCGCCGCCACGGAACAGGTCGCGCCACAAGCTCCATAGCAGCTCAATCTCAAGGAGTTTAAGTATCTTGGTATATTCTACCTTTGGTTTCTTTCGCATGTTCATACTTGCCTTCGCCAGGCGGGGGCCGAGTTGCCGTCCGCCGCGCCTCGGTGCAGCCTTCCCTCAAAGAGTTTGAGGGAACGTCATGATCACCGGTTTGCGCCGCCGCAGCCTTCTGGCCCTTGCCGGCGCCGGTGCTGCCTCACCCTCCGCATTGCACGCGCAAGGTGTCTTCCCCGATAGGCCGGTTCGCATCATTGCAGGCTTCGCCGCAGGTGGTGGGGTCGATCTAGTAGCGCGCTTGCTTGCGGAGCCGATGCGAGCAAACCTCGGCCAGGCGGTCGTCATCGAGAACATTGCGGGTGCTGGCGGTCAGATCGGCGCCCAGGCAGCCATGCGGTCGCCGGCAGATGGCTATACCATCCTGCTTGGCACAGCCGGCGAGATAGCCGCGGGGCCCCAGCTCTACGGTTCTCGCCTGCCCTTTGATCCGGCGGCATTCGAACCGCTCTCCTGCGGCGTTCGGGTACCAAACCTTCTCACGCTCGGTGCCAGCATCCCTGCAAATTCCGTCGCCGAGCTGATTGCCATGGCGCGGGCGCGACCTGGTGAGCTCACCTACGGCAGTGGCGGTGTCGGCAACCTCACCCACCTGAATGGCGAGCTGTTCACGCGCATTGCGGATATCAAGATCGAGCACGTTCCGTATCGAGGCACCGGCGCGCTTCTGAGCGACATTGCCTCCGGGCGCGTCACAATGACCTTCGCCGGGCCTCCGGGTGTGTTGCCCCTCATCCGCGAAGGCCGAATGAAGGGTCTAGCTGTGACCTCCCGGTCGCGCATGGCGAGCCTGCCTGACTACCCCGCCATCGCCGACTACCCGCCAATGGCGGCATACGAGATGGTGAACTGGTATGGCTTCTTCGCTCCGCCTGGCACACCGCCACCAATCCTAGATCGCCTGAACACAGCCATCGTGGCCGCTTTGCGCGACCCGGAGGCTGGCCGCCGCCTTGCAGAACAAGGCTGCGAGCCGGCCCCGATGACGCGGACCGAGTTCCGATCCTTTGTCGCCACTGAGACAACGTCCCTCACGCGCCTTATCCGTGATGCCGGCATCAGGATCGACAGCTGAGCGTCCACCACCTCCCCCTTCTTCGGAGACAACACATCCATGCCGATCAACCTTGATGAGGCGGGCCTGCTGGGCCTTTTTCCTGAGATCGCCGAAATCCGTGACGATCGTATTCGCCGTGGCGTGACGGCGATCTGGCTGGAGGTCGCCGCCGAATGCCCGTGGAACCGGCTGGAGGACATCCCCAAGAATATGGATGCTGAGCGTCACCGGCGCCTAGTGGATCACGTTCGTATCGTCACGCGCATGGCACTCGCTCTCGCCCAGGTGGCAAAGGTAGAAAGCGGTACGGAATATGATCGGGATGGGCTAATTGCGATGTGCCTGCTGCACGACGTGAGCAAGCCGATGGAATGTGAACCCGATCCCGACGGTAAGCCGACCGGCACGGAAGCATTGCCGGCCCGCAAGAGCAAGATGGGCAAGCTGATCCAGCACGCTGTCTATGCCACGCACAAGGTCTTCGCACATGGGCTGCCGATCGAGATCGCTCACGCGGTGAACACGCACACTCACCAAAGCGCTCACCGCTCGCGCACGGTCGAGGGAGCCTACCTGTTCTACGCCGACTATGCAGACAGCGATTCCGTCATCATTCCTGACGGTGGTCGGAGTTATCTTGGCCGGTGGGAGATGCACTGAGCCGCGAAAGCCGCTCTACGGCCGTACTGGACAGATTCGATCCATGTGCAACCTCTACAGCATCGTTTCCAATCAGCAGGCCATCCGCCAGCTTTCGATGGCGTTCAAGGACAGCACCGGGAATCTCGCGCCGATGCCGGCGGTGTTCCCCGACTACGCCGCTCCGATCGTCCGAAACACATCGGAAGGTCGAGAACTGGCGCTGGTGAGGTGGGGCATGCCCAGCTCTAAGAAGGCACTCCTGGACGCAGCGACGAAGCGTGCAGACAAGCTGCGGGCCAAGGGCAAGGCAGTAGATTTTGACGAGCTGTTGCGCATGGAGCCGGACGCCGGAACCACGAACATCCGCAACACGGCATCGAGCCATTGGAAGCGTTGGCTTGGTGTCGAGAACCGTTGCCTGGTCCCCTTTACGTCCTTCAGCGAGTTCAATCGCGAGGCCGGCGGCGACATATGGTTTGCCCACGATGCCGGCCGCCCCTTGTCGTTCTTTGCGGGTCTGTGGGCGCCGCAGTGGGCCAGCGTGCGCAAGGTCCGGTCGGGCCTAGAGACAATCGACTTGTTCGGCTTCCTCACCACCGAGCCGAATACGGAGGTGGCCGCGGTCCATCCCAAGGCTATGCCGGTGATCCTGACCACGGCGGAAGAAATCGAGACGTGGATGACGGCGGAATGGCCAGAAGCGAAAGCGTTGCAGCGCCCGTTGCCGGATGGCTCGCTGGTGGTGGTGGCGAAGGACGTGAAGCACGATCCTCCGATCGAGCGCACGACGGAAGGCAAGGTATAGTGGGCAGTGCGGTTCATGTTGCCACCCGACTAACCCATCCTGCCAAGGCGCCAGTCGCGCACGACCCTTGCCGCTTCGCCGACCGTGATGCGCTTCGCAGCCAGCGTATCCGCCAGGATCTCACACGCCCCCGCCACGGTCGCTGCGTCGCGCTCCTGTAAGGCCCGTCCTAGCTCGACCCAGAACGCCTTGTGATACCGCGCTGTGAGCGCGCCATAAGCCGGGTAGCAGCCGAGCGCGGCCATGGCGCGCTCTGCGAAATCAGTATCGAGCACAGCCCGCCGGGCGTGCAGGGGATAGGTGTAGAGGTAGGCAGGATGCTTGCGAGCCATCGGCCCATCCGCATAGCAAACCCTGGCCACCGAAGGGCAGCGCGGCTAGGCAGCATCGCTGCTTTTCGACGGTCGACCAGCGCAATTTCCGCTGGAAAGGCATCACTACAGCGTTCTTGATTTGTTCTCAAGCGTGCGCCATCGTCCTCCTATGTCCGACCCTCTCACCATTCCGCCCATCCCGACTGCCGGCCTTGCCCCTGTCAGCCCGAAGGAAATCGCGGAGTCCATCGCCTATGCTCTGCGCTATGACGCACGCGGCAAGCCCGTGTCCGGCGGATGGGAACTCGCCGCAAAGTTGGCCGCGGACCGTCTGGTGGAGCATCTGGAACGCTCCGGCTTCGTTGTCCTCAAGCGCCGCCCCGGCGCCCCGCACAGCGCCGGATAGCCCCGATGCCGGCCGGCCCTGCCTTCGCCGAGCTGTGCGCCAAATCCAACCTCAGCCTGCTGGATGGCGCCTCTCATCCCGGCGAGATGGCGACGCAGGCGGCTGCATTGGGCATGGCGGGCATCGGCATCTGCGACACCAACACCCTGGCCGGCGTGGTGCAGGCTCATGTCGCCGCTAAGGAACTCGGCCTGCCCTTCGCGGTCGGAGCACGCGTGCTGACCGATGACGGTGCCGAATACCTGGCATGGCCCACGGATCGCGCTTCCTACGGCCGCCTGACAGCGCTGCTATCCCGTGGCCGCACGCGCGCGCCGAAGGGCGAGTGCTGGATCAGTCGCGAGGAATTGCTTGGCGCCGCCTGTGGTTCTGCCATCGCTATCGTGGCGCCCGAGATCGTCACGCCCGACTTCGCGGACCGCCTACGCGCCGATGCCGAGGCTCTACGGGATCGGCTGCCGTTGCCGCTGCATTGCGCTGTGCCAAGCGTCATGGACGGCCTTGGCTATCGTCGGCTCCGTGGTGCCGCCGCCACCGGCGTCCCAATCCTCGCCACCACCACGCCGCGTTTTCATGCCGCCTCCCGCCGCCGCCTGGCGGACGTGCTGACGGCGATCCGTCTGCGCACGACCGTGGATGAGATCGGCTATGCCGCCGAGCAGAATTCCGAGCGCCGGCTGAAGTCCCCGGCCGAGGTCGCCAAGCTGTTCGAGCACCATCCCGACGCGTTGACCGCCTCCCTGCGCATCCTCGAAGCGACGCGCGGTTTCAGTCTGGACCAGCTCCGCTACGAGTATCCCGAGGAGGTGCTGGAACCCGGCCGCACCGCGCAGGAGACGCTGGTCGCCCGTGTCGTCGATGCCGTGGCCGAACGCTGGCCGCATGGCGTCTCAGCCGACATCACCGGCCGGCTCGACCACGAGCTGAAGCTGATCGAGCAGCTGGGCTACGCGCCCTACTTCCTCACCGTCCACGAAATCGTCCGCTTCGCACGCAGCAAGGGCATCCTCTGCCAGGGGCGCGGATCAGCCGCGAACTCCGCCGTCTGTTACGTCCTCGGCGTCACCGCCGTTGATCCCGCCAAGCACGACCTGCTGTTCGAGCGCTTCGTCTCGGCCAGTCGCGGCGAGCCACCGGATATCGATATCGACTTCGAGCATGAGCGCCGCGAGGAGGTGATCCAGCACCTCTACGACCGCTATGGCCGGGATCGGGCGGCGATCACCGCTACCGTGATCCGCTATCGCGCCCGCAGCGCCATCCGCGAGGTCGGCAAGGCGATGGGCCTGACGGAGGATGTGACCGGGAAACTGGCCAAGGCGGTCTGGGGGCCAGGCGCCGACCGCACGCTGACCGAGGTCGCCGAGGCCGCCGGGCTGGACGCCCGCAATCCGCGCTTGGCGATGACCCTGGAGCTGGCGGAGGAGATCGAGAACTTCCCCCGCCACCTGGCAACCCATGTCGGCGGGTTCGTCATTACCCGCGGCCCGCTCACCGAACTGGCGGTGGTGACGAACGCCGCCATGCCGGGGCGCACCGTACTGGAATGGGACAAAGACGATATCGAGGCGCTGGGCATCCTCAAGGTCGATGTGCTCGGCCTTGGGATGCTGTCCTGCCTGCGGCGTGGCTTCGACCTGCTGCGCCAGCACCGACATGTCGCGCTCGATCTGGCGGCCGTGCCGAAGGACGATCCCGCGACCTATGCGATGCTGCGCCAGGCCGACAGCCTCGGCGTGTTCCAGGTGGAGAGCCGGGCGCAGATGGCCATGCTACCGCGGCTGCGGCCGAAGGAATTCTATGACCTGGTGGTGCAGGTCGCCATCGTCCGGCCCGGCCCAATCCAGGGCGACATGGTGCACCCCTACATCCGTCGCCGGTGGGGCCTGGAAGAGCCGGAGTATCCCGGCCCGTCACCCGATCACGGCCCGGCGGACGAGTTGAAACAGGTGCTCGGCCGCACGCTGGGTGTGCCGTTGTTCCAGGAACAGGCGATGCGTCTGGCCATTGTCGCCGCCAAATTCTCACCGGAGGAGGCCGACGATCTACGCCGGGCCATGGCGACGTTCAAATACACCCAGGGCGTCAGCGTCTATCGGGATCGGCTGGTGGGCGGGATGGTTCGCCGCGGCTATTCGCCCAAGATGGCGGAGCGGGTGTTCAAGCAGATCGAAGGGTTCGGCAGCTACGGCTTCCCGGAGAGCCACGCCGCCTCTTTCGCCCATCTGGTCTACGCATCGAGCTGGCTGAAGTGCCACCACCCGGCGGTGTTTGCCTGCGCGCTGCTCAACAGCCAGCCGATGGGGTTCTACGCGCCGTCACAGATCGTCCGCGATGCCAGGGAGCATGGCGTTGTGATCCGGCCGGTCTGCGTCAACGCCAGCGAGTGGGATTGCAGCCTGGAATCCGACGCTGACAGCGCGGACCTGCACGCCATGCGCCTTGGCCTGCGGATGGTGTCCGGCCTCGGCGAGGAGGAGGCGCGCGCCTTAGTGAAAGCGCGCCACGCCAGCAACGGGGCACCCTTCGCCTCGGTTGAGGAAACGGTGCGCCGCGCCGGCCTAAGCCGCCGGGCGGTCGAGCAGCTGGCTGGCGCCGATGCCTTCGCCAGCCTTGGCATCGGGCGCAGGCAAGCCGCCTGGGATGCCACTGGCATCGCCCCGGATGCTGGGCGGGAACTGCCGCTGTTCCGTGCGGCCATCGCGTCAGAGCATCCGGACCAACGGTCGCTGTTCGATGAGGCGAAGCCAACGCTCCCGGCCATGGCGGAGGGCGAGTCCATCGGCCAGGACTACGGTAGCACGGGCCTCACGCTGCGGCGCCATCCCCTGGCACTGCTGCGGCCCGTGCTGGCCCGCCTGCGCTGTGACGATAGCAGGACGCTGGCCAAGGCTCCGGCCGGCCGTCGCGTCAAGGTCCCTGGCCTGGTGCTGATGCGTCAGCAGCCGATGACTGCGAAGGGCGTAATCTTCGTGACCATCGAGGATGAGCACGGCCAGGCCAATGTCGTGGTCTATGCGCATGTCTCCGAGCGTGACCGCATCCCACTGCTGACCTCACGCTTGCTGGTGGTGGAGGGGCGGGTTGAGCGCGAGGATCAGCATGCCGAGGTGCCGATCGTTCACCTCATCGCGGCGCGGCTCGTTGACCGGTCCGACCTGCTCGACACTCTGGCGAAGATCGATGGCCAGGATGATGGGGCGTGGGCGGAGAAGATGCTCGGCCGGGCGGATGAGGTGAAGCGGCCGGAGCCGGGATCGCGGCGCGTCAAGATGCCTGGGACGCGCGACTTTCGATAATGATGCGCTATCGAGCACGCAAGATCGATCGGGTATCTTGTGCACTCGAGTGCACAGAACGAGATCGGCTAGATGGACGAGGGCGACCTACCTGCCGCGGGGCCGCGGGATCGGTCTCGGCAACCCCTTGTTTCGGTTACCATCGGCGGGCACGAGCGTGTTCCCCGACCCGGCCGGGATGCAGATCGCCGTGAGGGCCGCTGCCCGTGCGCCAGGTCCCGCGCCCGCCGGTGCACCGTGGAGCGCAAGCGCCTTGCGTACGGAGGCGGCCTGGCGTGCGGTGAGGGAGAAGTCGAGAACCTCGAGCTTCCCCTGACGCGACGGTGCTGCGGCCAGCATTCGAGCAGATTGGCCAAGAGCATGACGGACCGCAGTTCGGGTCACCTTCTTCATCTCGCGCAAGGCCTGACTGGCCAATACGCGGGCTCGAGCCCACCCCAAAGCCGCCACGTCGGCTTCGGTGATGAGCCCCGCGTCGACGGCCCTTGCTATCGCAGCGAGATAGAATGCCGAGCGCCGCGCAATGCCAGCCTCGCTTGCCGCGGTCTCGCGCTCAGTTCCCACCAGCGTTTCAAGGATCCGCCCCACCGCAACCGGGGACGCTCTTCGATCCACAGCAAATTGCCGGAGAGCCACAACCGCAGCCTCGTACGGTGTCTGACGTGATTGATACTTGCGTGTCTGTCGTTGGCTAGGGCGTCGCGGTGACTTCATGGGTGCAAAGGATGGCCTAGTGACCGCGCCCATGGGAAGCGGGACGCACCGACCTTGGCTGCGTGCGCACCGTTGCATACTAATCCACGGCGACATCGGGCGGCGCGGCATCGCCCGGCACGTTGCGGCACGCCATCAGTGCCGCCTCGCCCTTGCCCAGCGAGTCCGGCAGCAACCAAGGCCAGATTCTCGCGGTCCCCCCGAGATCCAAATCGGCGTCCCGCGCAGCCTTCAGTGCCGCCCCCGTTGCATCGCGCAGCGCCTCGAGCCGCAGCAGCTCCGCCTTGGCCTCCTCGTGCAGCGTGGCAAGCCGTCCGATCTCGACCTGCAGGTCCGACCTCAGTCGCGCCGAGCAGGCGAAGAGGGCCTTGCGGATGGCACGGTCCTCCTTCTTCAACCCACCGCGCTTCCGACGCAGCACCGAATGGTTCGTGTTCTCATCGTCCTTGGCGGTCACGGCTGGACCGCCTTTGGCGCCTTCACCATCGGCTTGCCGGTACGCGGCGGGTAGCGGTGGATCAGCGGCAGATAGGCATCGATCACCAGCCTGATCCGGTCCGAGCCCTCGCAAGGGTCGACCGAAAGCCGCAGGCCCGGTGCTGCCCGGAAGGGCACGTCCTGGCGGATGGTGACCTCCTGGCCGCCGGGGGCGAACAGGACGGCGGCCGTGCCATCCTCGATGACGTCCTTCAGCAGCCAGATGTCGATGGTGTCGATCCTGACCCCCTCACCGACCGATAATTCAGCAATAATCGGCATCACGCCTCTCCATATGTATTGGATGGAACGTGGAGAAGCGTGAACTACCGGCGGCCGCAGTCCATTGAAATATTAACATCAAACAAAATTAGAATAATTGAATTCTATCGCGGTGGAGTTAAAATGTTTCACCCTTCAAATAAGCAGCGATTCTCGCTCAAGCGGCGGAATTCCTCACCGCCTCCGGGTTTTGGGCGCTGGCCGAAAGGCATCGCTGCGCTTCGGTCGCGATCTCGACGAAGGTTGCGACCACCGCGAAAACGTCGTGCTTCGAGATGGCGCGGGTCAGATCTGAGAATCTCCGTGCACTCGAGTGCACATCCCAACGCTTCTTCAAAACTCCCACCGGCGGCCGCCGTGAATGTTGCACGCCAAGCAGCGCCTACCACGTCGTCTCCGAGCGAGGACGCGAGACGCTCCCGGACGGCTGACTACTCCTGATGCGGCCCAGCGAGCGGCGCGCGTACGGAAGTTACCGTCTGGATCTTCGCCGAACTCGATTTAAAGGGCCCGCTGCGGCGCCTCGCGGAGGACCATACTATTCCGCCTGGTGGAAATGCCACCCCACCTCTTCTCGCTGACGCCGAACGACCTCCATCCTGGCTGAACGGGATCGACAGCCTAGTCGGTGGCTTGTGCCATCTCAACGTCCATCCAATCAGCCGACATCGCGTTTCGCCGCGTCCGCCATCGGCGGCGCCCTCCGCCAGCAGGTCCCGCGCCTTAACCAGGAGATCGAAGGCCAGCTCGGAGCGTGGGACATGCCAGTTGCCAGAATTGCAGCGTAGCGATGGCGGCACTACCGGCCTCGGCAGCGGCCCGAGGCGAGCAGTGAACTGGAAGCACGTACCGACCGCCGCGGCCCGGCCGGGCGGGAGCGTGGTGGTGCAGGCGCGACGGCGCCGCGCTGGAGATGGCCGCCCACCGCGATCGTGCTAAGCGTTGCCCATGTGGGTGCCTGCAAGCTTTGACCAGGCGGCCGGCGAGATCATTCAGGTCGACGCCTGGGAGCCGGACGACAAATTCCCCGTCATGCCCTTGGGGCAGAAGCCGAAGCGTGTCTTGGTCTGCCCGACGCCTTCGCCCCACCGCTTCCTTATCGCAGGCCATCGATATCTGTTTAAGGAGCCGGCGGGCCATGCGGAGCAGCAGGTCTGGTCGGAGGTGATCGCCTACAAGCTGGCACGCGCGGTCGGCGTGGAGGTCCCGCCGGCCTTCCTAGGCTACGACGGCCGCCGCGACTCCCCGGGCGTACTGATGGAATTCTTCTTCGGTCATGGTGAGCGTGCCGACGCCCGCTTTGTCCATGCTCGCGACCGGTTCCAGGCCCTGGGCGTCAAGCTGGACGAGCGTCGCGGCAGCTTGGCCGAGAACATCAAGCTCTCGCGTCAGCACCAAGTGCCAGATCCGCGATCATGGTGGGCTCAGACGCTCGCCTTCGACACGCTGACCGGCAACACGGATCGCCATTCTGAGAATTGGGGGTTCCTCATCCGCCGCTCCCCTGATGGCCGGACGTCCTACGAACTCGCGCCCGCCTTCGACAATGGCAGCAGCCTCGGCTGGATCGTGCGCGAGCCTGACCTGCAGCGCCATCTCGAAGCCGCCGGCCTGCGGCGCTTCGTCGAGCGGGGCCGGCATCATTACGGCTGGCTATCTTGGGACGACGGCAGCGCGCGCCATATCGAACTCGCCCGGCGTTTTGTAGCTCGACATGGCGTTTCGCGACCGACCATCGCTAGGATCGCCGGGATCGCCGAGTCGAAGGTGGAGGCCGTTCTCCGCTCATGCAGCGAGTTTGATTTTCCGGTCCGGTTCTCCGAACAGCGTGCCGCGTTCGTCCTCGGGCAGATCAGGGCGCGTCGCATCGCCCTCGAACAGGCGCTGGGAGGCTGAGATGGAACGCTGGATCGAGCACCTAGTGGAGCCACGGCGGCTCATCCTGGAATGGCGTCCGCCGCCGCATGTCGCCCACCGGTCGCGATGGGCAGTAGGCGACCTACGCCGGAACGAGGACGGGGCTGAGTTCCGCTACTTCGAGGCGCAGGACCTCCCGACCCTCAATAACGGCCGGACGCCGGAGGCTCTGAGGGAGGCGGGCTTCGTCGGCTACCCCGCATTCCCCTGGGATCCCCGGCGGCCAAGCGGCGTGTTCCGGGAGCGGGCGCTGGAGCCATTCCTGCGGCGGCTGCCCTCGCCTCGGCGCAGCGACTTCGCTGCCTATCTGGCCCGCTTCTTTCTGCGGCCTGGGGCGCCCATGCCGGCCTTCGCGTTACTGGCAACTACCGGCGCTTCACTGCCGAATGATGGGTTCTCGCTGGTAGACCCGCTGGACGGCGAGGCGACGCTGCAGGACGTCGTGCTGGAAGTGAACGGCGCTCGGTATTACTGGCCGTACCTTTCCGTACCGCCCGCCGTCGGCAGCCGCGTCTCCCTGGTGCCGGAGCCAACGATGCCGCATGACCCCTTTGCTGTTCGAGTCGAAGTGGAGGGCGCGTTGATCGGCTATGTCAGCCGCCTGCAATCGGCCGCAGTCTCTCGCTGGATCGCCCGCGGCGTGGCGGAAGCGTGGCTGGTGCGCGTGAACGGCACCGCGGCGGAACCGCGGGTGCATATCCTAGCGCAGGTGCGCGACCGGGCACAGCGGCCGGTGGCCTGAAAGTAGCGGGCCCCAACGGCGCCGAGGCCGGAGCCTGGGCTTATCGGCGCGCCCAGACAGATCAGGTGGGCGACCCTGCTAGGACGTTCCGTCCTCCTGGTCCGCCTTCGCGCGGATGGCCGCGGTGCCGACCCGCAGCGCGGTCCAGAAGGCCTCCGACTCGCGGACGAAGTTCTCTTCTTCCTCTTCGTCGTCTGTCTCGGCTCCACCGTCGCCGTGCACCGCGAAGCGCAGCGACACGACGATCGGGCGCAGCTGCTGATGAATGTCCTCCAGCCAGCCATAGAGCGGGCCGGGCTTACCCGGCATGTCGAATAGGGCATGGGTCAGCCGGACATCCCGAAGATGGCGGAGCCGATCGAGACGGTCCGACCAGTCCGGGGCGCTCGTGATGGCGTTCCAGGTGGACTCGGCACGGCGGCGATGTCGGACGCAGGCCCGCGCATTGCGGGCTGCTCGGTGTGGAAAGTTGGCGTTCAGCCACAAGGCCGCCTCGCGGGTGAGTCTGCGACGTACATCGCGTCGGGCGAGGATATCCATCGCGGTCGGCACCGAGGCGCGGTTGCTGCTCGCCTTATCGAGGAGGCTGGTGAGTGCCAGGACCAGTCGGCCCAGGATCGCGTGGTAGACGGCATTGAAGCCGGGCACTTGGGGGCTGCTGTGCAACGCTGCGCGCAGGCTGGTGTCGCTATTGGCGACGCGGAGCATAGCCGCCATGAGCGACGCTTCGCGCATGGCCTCCGTCATGCGCGTGACGAGCCGCCCAAGGCGCTGTTGTTCCTGCTCGGCCGTTTCCGCTCTCGCTTCCTTCTCGCCGCCATTCCCTTTCGCCATCGACGTTACCAGTTTCGCACAAAGCCTTGGCGAAGGCTGCCGAGCTCAGCGGGCAACGAGGCGCCATCCACCGTGACGCCGAGGTAGGTCGCTGCCCGTGTCGCTCCTACGTAGAGATACTTGTCGAAGAGCTCCGGCTCCTCCTGAACGAGTCGATCCAGGCCAACGAAAAAGACGGCCTCGAACTCGAGGCCCTTGATGTGGCGGACGTCGAAGACGCGAATGTCTCGCTCCTCGCCGACAAACTTGCCCTCCGGGCACGGGACGGCGCGCAGGTTGCGCTCCTCAAGGACCTCGCTCAGGGCATCAGCGAGCGGCTTCACCATGTCCTCATTCGGGGCAAGCACAGCTACCGTCGGAAGCGGGAAACAGGCAGATTGGATCTCGTCGATCCGCGCAGCGAGCCACGTCGCGCACGCTTCAGGGCTGGACAGATCCGCGCCAAGCACCGGCGCGACGCCCTCGTTCCTGATATCGGGCGGCAGCATCGGGCCTGGGCCGTCGTCTCCCATCATGCCCGCGATCTCGCGGGCGAACTCGTTGAGTCGTCGACTGTGGCGATAGGTGATGTTGATTTCCCGCAGGTCGATGTCGGGGAAGACCCAGGCCAGATCGTCGCGGGAGCGGGCGCCCCAGCGCGTCGTGCGCTGCCGAAAATCGCCACACGCCAGGAAAGAATCTACGGCCGGGTCGCAGAGCGCGGCCATGCAGGCCAATTGGACGGGCGAGAAATCCGTCGCCTCATCCACCACGATTTGGGATTCGAACAGGCCGCGCAAGTCAGCAAGGAACTCGAACCGAGCATCGTCCAGCAGCCCGCTGACGCGCGGCTCACGCAGGAGCTCCCGCACTACCCGGAGCATTGCGAGGATCACGACGTCTAGCTCAAGGGGCGCCAGGTCATTCGGCCTGGCGGGGGCGTCGCGGTACCAAGCCGCGCGGGCTTCTGCGGTACGACGGAAGGCGCGGTACCGCTTTGGCAATTCGAATAGGTAGCGGCGAACGGGAGCCATGAAGCGACGCAGCGCGCTTTGGGCCTGAAGCGCACGCCCAAGCTCCTCGAATTCAGCCTCGGGCGGCACGCGCGTGCCCAGCCAGACCATAACCTTCGCCGTGCGGGACTCGGGCCTGAGCCGCCGGCGCGCTGCACGCGCGCGTGCCGCCTGCTTGAGGGCACGTGCGTAGGCCGCGAAGGTGGCAGCGGGAGAGCCGGGCGACGGGGGCGCAGATTCGCCCTCTTCATCCTCGTCCTCGTCCGCCTCGTCGCTCTCCTCCTGCTCCGCCTCCACGCCGACATCGAGACGGGCGAGGTAGGCAGCGAATTCATCCAGGAAGCCCTTGTTTGCGGAGATCGCCGTGTTGGCGGCCTTCCGGATGATGCTGTTCGTGCGATACCCGATCGCCTGCAACTGATCCGAAAGCCCGCCACCCAGGTCGAGCAGGACCCGCACTGAGGGATCTGCGCCGGCGGATGTCGTCGCCAGCAGTGCCTCGAGCTTCTGTCCGATGCTTCGGATGGCCACTGCCTCATGGGCGGCTAAGCGTGTGGCGCGTTCCCGTAGGTCGGCCCAATAGGCGCGCCGCTGCCACCGATTGAAGCCCTCGAACCATGGGATGGGCCCCTCCATCACTCCCGGCTGCAGGTGCAAGAGGTCCGCCTGTGGTCGTAGCACGAACACGCCGCGGCCTGAGACGGAGCGGAGGATTCGAAGTTCATTGCGGCCCAGATCCCTGCGGAAATCTGACCAAGTTTGGATCCGCTCGCTTGGCGCCGGGATGCCTTCCTGGTTGAAGGCATCCTTGACGTACTCCTTGAGCAGGTCGGTCGGGGAGAACATCAGCCAACTCGTGCGATGCCCCTCCACGCCGGCGAGGCTACCGCGCACAAGGGCCATCTCTTCCTCATCCTGCGCCAAGACATCGAGGTCGAGCTTTTGGCCGAGCCGCTTGATCAGTGTTGTGGTCTTGCCGCTGCCTGGCGGACCCATCAAGACAAGGCGGCTCGAAATGGGCAGGCGGAACACCTCGTCCTGGAACTGGTCGAGGATGGGGTTTTCCCGCAGCGACATGCTGCGCAGGAGCTCGCGCCTGAATCCTGCCGTGACGAGGCTTGAAGCGGCCTCATCCGCAAGCAGGCCGCCGATGAAGTCTTCGGCTTCCGTATCCGCGGGCGCGCCGAGCAGAGCACGGAGAGACTGGATGGTTGCGGCGGCCCGGTCCACGGCCTGGACGCGGGTGTCAAGCGCGTCCCAAGCGCTCGCCTTGAACTCGGGACGAAAGGCGGCACGTTCGACGATCTCGAAGGCGCGGGTGCCACCTGGCGTCTTGATCGTTTCGTAGGCACCGACGGGCAGCGCCGCCAGGCGCCCCATCGGCCCTCGATAGCTGAGGATCGAGGCGTCCGCGGCCGCACTCAGGGCGGGCGTGGCGCGGCTGACGAAGAAGGTTCGCTGCGTTCCGTCATCTTCCATGGCGACAATTCGCGCCACCGCGGGCTCGACGCACTGCCGTCGGTAGTCCTCCTGGTTCTGCTGCTGGATGGCCGCGAGATTGATTGCGGCCCTCGCAGCGTGGATCGTGTTGTTGTGGGTGAACACGTCCGACGCGGCGGCGCCAGGGCGGGCTAGGAGGGACCTGGCCTTGTCCGCCACTGCCGCGAATACCTCCAAGGACTGCGCGGCCATGGCCGTCAGTTCCGCACGCTCGATCGCGAACTTGGCGCCGGATGGGTCGTTCATCTGGATCCTGGTCTCCCGTGTCGTGCCCAGCCGCTACCGTGGGCTTCTGGATGTGTCAGGCCGGCGTGGCGCCGGCCTAGCTGGATGTCATGCCGCACGCTTTCGCCCACGCCGGGTCGCGATGGGCGCGGCAACGGCGCCAATCCGACTGAGGGTGACGGAGGCAGGCTCGTCGGCGGGGTCCTGCGGGACGAGCTCACCGCGGAAGGCGCGGGTCAGGATGCTGCGTTCGAGGTGGTCGAGGAGGGCAAGGGCGCGGGTGGCGTCGTCGGCGAGCCGTACCGCTTGGCCTCGTTCTGAGTTGAGGCGCTCTACAGCTTTACGCTGTTGCTCGATTGGCGGCAGCGGCACTTCGAGCGCACCCAACTCCTCACTGTTGATGTTGTGGACGCCGCTGCTGGAACGGGCATTGATCTCGATGTGCTCCCGGATTTGTGGCGCCTGCAACATCAGGGAGAGATATGCAGGCTCTACGCGGTCAGAGCGTGGCCGAGCACGGATGAGGTATCCGGCGAAGGCGAGACCCTCGGCCTCCGGACCAACCAGCGCGGGCCGGCCGACGAGGGTCGGGCTTCCGTTGGATCTGATGATAAGTATGTCGCCGACCCGGAGCCGAAGGCGCTCCAGTTCAGCTCGGTCGAGCTCACCGTATTTTAGGTCGCCGAGGTCGATGCGTCCGTTCGCGACGTTCGGGATGCGGAGCACGGCAACGCCACGCGGCTCGGTTGAGCACTTCTGCGCAGTTCCGTAACGTAGCGACTCAACAATAGTCCTGAGCGGAATCAGCGGCGGCGGCATCGCGTCGCCGTGGGGTGGCGGGAGCATCTCGCCGCGGAAGATGGCAGCTAGAACCGCGGACATGTGGCGTTGGGCTAGCGGCGCGATGCGCAGCAGGTCGGCGCGGGCCTGGCGGGTGCGGGCGAACAGCGCCTCGATCCGCGCCACGATCCGGCGCTGCTCGGCGAGGGGGGGAAGGGCAAGCGGCTCATCAAGGGTGTCCCCAACCTTGACGAACGGTTGTGCAGAGCCGCCCTTCTTCCAGAAGTCTTCGTCATTGACGCGCCACCAAAGGAAGTCGCGGTCAACCACGTGTTCGTTGGGCCAGAGCACATGTGTGTTGGCAATCGCCGACCAACGCCCATCGGCAATAAAGCATTTGCCGCAACGCGCCCCAACGGCCGACACAATAATGGCGCGCCCTTCATGGGCGGGTTCGGAAACCCACACATCCTGACCCGAGGCACTAAAGGCGGGGAAAAGCCCCGAAACCGGCTCCTTCGTGAGTTTACCCTTGATGAGCTTGCTGTCTCCGGAACGCGTGCGCACCATTGGTCGAAGCGGTGCGAGCGCCCACCCCGGCGGCAGTTCTTCACTCACTCCACCGCCTCCACCCGCTCACCGCCGCCGTTCAACTCACCGGCCAGCGCCTCCACCTCCACCATCGCCCGCGCTAGATGCGTGCGGATCGCCTCCAGGATGTCTTCCGGCTCCTCCAACGCATCCTCGGCCGCCGCGTCGTCGCCGCGGAGCCAGGCAATGTCTAGGTTCTCGCCGCGCGCCGCGATCTCCTCCCGCGTGAAGCACCGGAAGCGGCCCTCCGCGCCCTGGTCCTCGCGCGCCGCGCCGCCATGCGGGTCGTCGCCATAGGCAGCCTCAAAGGCTGCGAAATCCTCGGCACGCAGCGGGCGCGTCTTGCCATAGGCGGGCTGCCCGGCGCGCATGTCGTACACCCACACCGCCCGCGTGCCACCCTTCGTCGCCTTGCCGCGGCGCAGGAACACCACATTGGTCTTCACGCCCTGGGCGTAGAAGATGCCCGTGGGCAGGCGCAGGATGGTGTGCAGGTCGGCCACCTCCATCATCCAGCGCCGCAAATCCCGCCCCACGCCATCGGCGAACAGCACATTGTCGGGCAGCACGATGCCGGCGCGGCCGCCCGGCTTCAGCCCGCGGACGATGTGCTCCACGAAGGCCAACTGCTTGTTGGACGTATCGGCGGTGATGGTGAAGTCCCCGCGCACCGGCCGCCCGCCGCCCTTCTTGGTGCCGAAAGGCGGGTTGGACAGGATCAAATCCACCTGGCCCATCGCCTCCCCATCCGGCCCCAGCGCATCGCCGCCCTTCACGCCATCCGGTTCGATGCCATGCAGCAGCAGGTTCATCATCAGGAGCCGGTGCGTGCCGGGCACCAGTTCCAGGCCGCGGAAGGCCTCCCGCCGCTGGAAGTCCTGCTGCGTCTTGGGCAGGGTGAACAGCTCATCGGTCTCCGCCTTGATGGCGCGGTCCGCCGCCACCAGGAAGCCGCCGGTGCCGGCGGCGGGGTCCTGGATCACCTCGCCGGGCTGCGGCTTCAGCAGCCGCACCATGCAGTCGATCAGCGCGCGCGGTGTGAAGTACTGGCCGGCGCCGGATTTCTTCTCGTTGGCGTTCTTCTCCAGCAGCCCTTCATAGAGGTCGCCGAGCCCTTCCTCCTTCGCGGAATACCAGTCGAGCCGGTCGATCGCGCCGACCAGTTCGCGCAGGTTGGCCGGCTTGCGCAGGCTGGTCTGGGCGTTGTCGAAGATGGTGCGAATGCCGGCATGGCCGGAGGTGCCGAGCTTCAGCAGCGTGGCGCGGTAATGCGTCAGTAGCGCATCGCCTTCGCGGGATGTCAGGCCGGACCAGCGGCAATCGGGCGGGACCAGTTCCTCCCGCCCTGTCTCGGCGAGCATCTTGAGGAACAGCAGGTAGGTCAGTTCGGTGACGTAGTCCTGATAGGTAATGCCGTCATCGCGCAGGATGTTGCACAGGCCCCAAAGGCGCTGGACGAGGTTGGTGGTTGTCGTGCCGCTCATGCCGCTGGCTTCCAGACTTCTTCGTTGATGTCGGCGAGCAGCGAGGCGAGTTGCCCGCCGAAGACCGTGTTGAGTCGCTTCATGCCGCCGTTCTGCGCGAATAGCCCTTCATCGAGAAGGGCCGGATCCGCGACGCCCATTTCCTTCACCAGGTTGCCCAAGCGGTCGAGCCAGTTCCGCTGCGGTTGCGTCCAGCCCTGGCGCGCCTTCAGGCGGGTGATGGCGCGGTCCACCCGCGATGGCCAGGGTTCCAGCGCATCGCCCAGCGCCGCCTGCCGGATGAAGCCGATCAGCCCGGCGGCGATGTCGTGGTTGGTGGCGTCGCGATAGGCGGCGCGCAGCGTGGCCTCGGTGAACTGCGCCGCCTGCAATGCCATGGCGAGGTCCTTCAGCGCCGCGCGGGTCAATTCGCGCGGCCGGGTCAGCACGGTGTTGAGCGCGGCAAGGGTGTTGCCGTTCTCCCGCAAGAAGGTCGCGAAGGCCGACAGATAGTCCTCAGGCCGGCCCGCCGCGCCATAGCCGACCGTGGTGCTGTGGTGGCTGTCGGGGTGGTAGGAGACGGCGAGCGGCGGCGGCCGGCCGCCTTCCGGGTTCCAGTCCAGGATGGGGCCGAGGGCGGGGCGGGCCTTCACCCAGGCGGCGAAATCCTCTGGCGTGGCGCCCTGGGCCCGCGCCAGGGTGGCGGCGGGGGTTTCGCCGGTGGCGTTCTCCCACGCCTCGGCGGCCTGTGGGGCCAGCTTGCCGATGCGGCGGCGCAGCCGCACCAGGACCTGGTCGCGCACCGCGGCGCGGAAGGCGGGGTCGCTGGCCTCGGCGAGTTCCTTCAGCAGTTGCTCGAAGGACAGGGTCGGGTTGACCACGACCGGCTTCATCTCGGTGAAGCCCTGGATGGCGTCGTATTGCCGCACGGCGTCGAAGACGCGGAAGGTCTCCTTGCCGATGGCGTCGCATCGCCGCGTCGCGCGGCCGATCATCTGGTCGTACAGGATGCGGCTGTTGACCCGCCGCAGAAAGACCAGGTTGACGATGGACGGCACGTCCACGCCGGTGGTCAGCAGGTCCACCGTCACCGCCACCTTGGGCAGGGCGTCGTTGCGGTAGCGGCGGATCATCTGGCCCGGCTTGTCGATGCTGCCGGTGATCTTCTGCACCGCGCCGTCCTCGATCTCGCCATAGGCGGCGGCGAAGGCATCCTTCAGCGCCTTCACCACGATGTCGGCATGGGCGTCGGTGGCGGCGAAGACGAGCGTCTTGCCAGGCAGGCTGGGGTCGATGTGGCGGGCCAGTTCCTCGGCGACGACGCGGTTGAACGGCTCGGTGATGACGCGGCGGTTGAAGCTTTCGACATCGAAGTCGAGGTCGTCCGGGGCGGTGGTGAGGTCGATGGCCTGGGTCAGCGGGTCGAGCAAGGGCAGTTCGTCGCCCTGCTGGAAGTGGATGCCGGCCTGGGACAGCGCGGTTTCGATGCGGATCGGCGGTTCCTGGTCGATCAGGTAGCCGTCGATCACCGCCTCGCGCAGGCCATAGGTGAAGACGGGCCGGCCGAAGATGTCGGTGGTGTGCAGCGCGGGCGTGGCGGTGAGGCCGATCTTCACGGCGTCGAAGTGTTCCAGCACGCGGCGGTATTTCGAGACGTAGTCGGCCTCATTGCGGAAGCCGAGTTCGGCGTCGCCGAGTTCGCGGTCGAGCGTGTAGCCGCGGTGGCATTCGTCCACGACGATCAGGTCGTAGAGGTCGACGGGTGGCGTGGGGTCCGGCGCGGGTGGGCCGAGGATGCGCTTCACCAAGGATTGAATGGTGCAGATGTGCACCTTGGTCGCTTCGTCGGGGGCGACCTCGTTCAGCCCCTTCAGGCCGAAGGTGTCGGCGAAGGTGTTGGCGCCGACGACGCGGGTGGTGCGGAATTCCCCGCCTGCCTGGTCGCCGAGGGAGGTGCGATCCACCACGAAGCACACCCGCCGGAAGCGCCGCGTGGCGAGCAGCCGGTAGAGCATGGCGATGGCCAGCTTGGTCTTGCCGGTGCCGGTCGCCATGGCGAGCAGCAGGGAGCGGCGGCTGTCCTCGGTGAGGTTGCGTTCCACCGCCTCGATGGCGCAGCGCTGGTAGGGGCGCAGTTCGAAGCCGAAGTCGAATGGCTTTTCGGCGAGGTCCGCCTGCGCCTTGGCCTGGTCCTGACCGAGCAGGGCGAACAGGCCTTCGGGCGTGTACCAGTCGGCCAGGGCGCGGCCGTGGTTGGTGGTCGCCCGGGCGTCGCGGAACCAGGTGCCGGATTGGGTCTCGATCTGCTTGAGGTAGCCACGGCCATTGGCGGAGAACAGGAAGGGCAGCCGGTAGGCGGGCTCCTGGCCCTGGTTGTCGGCCAGCCATGGGCCGCCGGCGGGTAGTTCGAGGCCGGGTTCGGGCAGGAAGCCCTGGGCGTACCGTCCGGCCTGGCCGAGGGAGGCGGCGACGTTGCGGTTGCGGCGCTTGGCCTCGACGACGCCGACGCAGGTGAGGCCGCAGAACAGGGCGTAGTCGGCCGGGCCGCTGGCGGTGGGCCATTCGGCGATGGCCATGTTCCGGCCCTTGGCGGGGCGGGCGCCGGCGGCGTGGCGCAGGGTGCGGCTGTCGGCATCCCAGCCGCGAGCGCGGAGCTGGGCGTCGATACGGTCGCGGGTGCTGGCCTCGTCAAGATCGAGGGCCTCGGCGGCCTGGAAGGCGAGGAGGCTGATGGTCTGTTGCGCGGCGGGTGGCGCGGATGCCGCGGCCTGTTGCAGCGCGGCGAGTTCGGCGGCGAGGGCGGATCGGGCGGCCTGTTCCTCGGCGGCCAGCGCTTCCCACACGGCGCGGTCGGCGGATTCGGCCTGGGCGCGTGCCTCGGCAGCTTCTGCGGCCTCGCGGGCGCGCTCGGCGGTGGTCAGGCTGGCGTCACGCTCGGTGCGCAGGCGTTCGATCTCGGCCTGAAGCTCGACCGTCGCGTCAGCCGGCGGGCGCGGCGGCTGGAAGGGGCCAGGCTTGAAGTTCGGGTCGCCGCCGAAGGTGCGGTGGAAGAAAATGGCCAATTGGCGGGCAAGGCGCAGGGCGGCCATGGCCTCGGCATGGTCGCCCTGGTGGCCATGGGTGGCATCGTTGCCGCGGCGCCGCAGGTCGTGGAACACGTCGAGCACGTCCCGCGGGAGGTTGCCCTCCCGGCGCAGGCGCGCGAGCAGTTCGGCCTGCGATTCCTCCATCGTCGTGAAGACGCCGGTCCGCGCGGCGACCTGCTGCGCGAGCATCTCCCCGAACTGGCGGAGCTTCATCAGGGCGGTGACGGGGTCTTCCGGGAAGTACTGCTCGGCCCGGGTCGCAACCAACGCCAACCCCGCGTCGTACCGAGCGAGGAAACCGAAATTGGCGGAGGGTGGGAGAGTGACCGGCATGACGTTGCAGCTATGAAGCAGCCGGCGCCCCGCATAGGCAAGCCGTCCATAATACGTCGCGGCCTGCGCCATGCGGCCAAGAGCCCACGGGGCATTCAACTTCGTCCGTCCGCCCCGCCTCCGCCCTCTTGCTATCGATATTACCGATTGGGCGAGATTTAGGCCGGAATGCTAGCTTTCTTTCAGAGGGGTCGGCTCGCCCGTCCGGCCTCGACGTAGGATCGAGACACATGCAGGCCATCCTTCACCAGCTTGGTCCTTAATTTGCGAATGCGAGTTCGACGTCGGCTTGGGACGTGAAGGAGCTAGACATCATGAATGACCGGTTAATGCGCGTGCTGCAGCGAGTCCCCACCATGGCGGGGGCGCAGCTGACGCAGCTCGAAGATAACGCGCGGCGCCATAGCACCGATCCAGCTGCCCAGGTGATTCTGCACGAGATTGGTGAGGAGCGCCGGCGACGTGTGGAGTCCGGCGCGAAGGCGGAAGAAGAGCGAGCCGACGCGATCGCCTCGCGCGTAGCGGATCTTAACCTCACCGAGCGTCTCGGCCTCGCCTTCACCGAGATCCCACTCTCGGATGCCGAGCTCGCCCGCCTTAGGGTTCTCCACGATCATCCCGACCAGAACGAATATGAGCTGATGGTGCTTGCTGGGGATCGCGGTCCGAGCGCGTTCAATCTGATCATCGGCATGCTGTGCTATCGGCGGCGCGCTTACCTGCCCGCTCCGCCACCATCGAGGACGCCGAACGAGGAATTCTGGAGCGGCTTGGTCTGCGAGCTGACACCGCGCAACGCGTCGAACGGCTCGAAGACGCATGGCTGGAGGCTGAGGCCTGAAACGGTCTTGGCGCTGCGTCGATTGGCCTTGCTGCCCGAAGCAGCCTAGCGTCGCCTCGCGTCGGTAGTCTTTCACCGCTCGTCCCTCGGCCATTCTTCTCGAAGGAAGCTGATCGAGGTCACGCTGCGAGGCTCACACCCGTCAATCCTCCGGCCTTGCACTCGAGTGCAATTCCCTTCTGCACCTTATATTTCCCGAGATCTGCATGGCCCTTCCTCATACCACGGATCCGGCAAGCACCGGCGGCAGCGGAAGGCCGCAAGCCGCGACAGCGAGAAGGGCGTGCGCGGAGGCGGGCCAGCCACCCCAAAGATCGCCGGGGGCCCACCATGGCGGCGTGCTTCCAAGCAGCAGATCGGCAGCGATCGGGGAGTCGTCGAGCGACAGGTCGCCGAGTGCCTCCCGCAGGCCCGCGACGTTTACCGCCGTTGCGAGGTGGCGCCGATGGGCCTTGGTAAGCGGCAGGGCTGCAGTGTCCATCACCAACAGATCGTCCAGCGGACTGACCAGATGCGGCAGCGCAAGCAGTGGCTGGTCCCCGCCTTTCGGCATGATTCGGAACTCAATGCGCAGCGCGGGGCTCGGATTGTGTGGAAGCTTGAGGCGGTCATAGACCACGACGTGCGAGTCACCCTCGGCCCCGAAGCGGATGCCCGTCAGGCCCGCAAGGCGGCGTCCTTCGCCCTGGATCACCTGCTTTTTCCGATGTGCGAAGGCAAAGGTGCTGAACCCCTGCTCCGGCAGATCGAAGGCGGCGTCCACACGCGTTACGCGGATTTGGGGAAGCAACATCGGCGCCGCGACGTTCTGAGCCGACGCGCACTGGAAGAGTCCCTCGAAGATTCGCGCATTCTCCGACTGGGTGAAGCGAGCCGGATTCCAATCGGCACGGCAACTGTAGCCGAGGGCTTTGGAACCCGTCGGCCCGACCTGCAACGTCAGCGTCGGATCGCCCTTTTCGCCCGCGCCCGCGCGGATGTGGAACGCGGCTTTGTAGCCCTTCCGTGCGCCGCTGCCCGCCTTGGCCATGGTCACGGTAAGACCCGGGAACAGCAGGCTCACACCCTCCGTTGCATCGGCCTCAAGGACCTTCGCCAACTCCAACTCCTCGGCCTTCTTTGCTTTCGCTAGATCAGCGACATCGATCGCCACTGCCGAGAACACGTCTGGCTTGAAGCCCAACGGCGGCAGCAGCAGCACCAGCCGATCGATGATGGGGCCGACCATCCCAGCTCCTTCAACTATCAGCATCATCGGCTCCCTTCTTCACCTGCACCTTCCTCCTATTCACGACCTCTGCTGTGGCATCGGGGGGCTGATAGAAGGAAAACTCGATCACTCGAATAGCTGCATTCAGACACGCCGGCAGCGTCGGCAGTTCGCCTGCCGCCGCCGGTCCGAATTGCGTGTGGCCATCACTTCAGGCGGTCGTTCGCCCATTCCAGCGCGCTGGCCCATCCGTAGACGGCGCGCTTGCCGAACTTGGCGTAGGGCGGGCCTTCGCCGCGCCACGCCATGTTCTCAAGCGTCTTTCGGCTGATGGGGAAGCCGGCGGCCGTCAGGGCGTCGGCGACCTGTTGCCGACCGAGCTTAATGTCGGCCGGGAGAGATGGTGCAGCCAGCGAAAATCCGCTTGCAGGTGCGGCCTTCGTGGGAGGGTGGACAATGGTCACGGCCATGGGGAATCTCCTCGTGCCCCCCAGTCGTGCCCCAATTGATTTTCTTCAGGAAACTGAAAAGAGTCCGCTGCCCACCTCGCTCAAACGACGTCGAGGGTTGCGTCGTAGGTCGCCAGCGCCGTGTCCTGCAAACCATGGGTGCGGTAGTACGCGATCAGGTTGCGTGTGTAGCCGGCGCCCTTCTTCTTATAAGGCGCGCCAAAACGCGACAGCAGACGATTGTAGATGGTCTTACGACCGGGAATGGCCGTCGCGCTCTGGGAGTTCTTAAGCCAATCCTTAAGGAAAGCGGCTTCATGCGTTGGCGAGAGATGGGCTATTCCGGCTTTCCTCCGCTGCTGGTGCTCCTCCCACACCATGTCGAGGTCCGTTTTCGGGGCTCCTTTCTCTGATTTCTGAGTGGCCGTCGAGGCAGGCGCATGCAGGCCAATGTCGACTTTCGCGATGCGTCCCGCGCCTGCGTCCCTTGGCATCATGCGGCCCCCTTCTTGCTGACAGCGGCGATTGGCGAGATCCCCATGCTCTCGCCCACCACGCGGGCAACCTCCTCCGCGTGCGGATGCAGGTGGTGCGGGATCCGCTTGGCGTAGCGGTTCGGCATGGCGAGGGTCCGCCACCCGAACAGGTCCCGCATGGTGAAGGCGTTCATCCCCCGGCGCGCTGCCGTGGTGGCGGCAGTCGAACGGAACACATGAAGGGTCGCGTCAGGGCCGAGTTCTGCTGCCCGCCGAATCTTCGTCCAAGCCCGGACGACGACGATGGCGTTCGCCGGCTTTGCGGGATCGCGTCCGGGAAAGACGAATGGTCCGAGCCGCGGCAGAGTGGCGAAGATCGCCAAGACGTCCGTACTGAGCGGCACGCTGCGCGGTCCCGTTTTCGTCGCGGCGAGGTGCAGCAAGCACTGCTCCACGTCGACCCAGTCCCAGCGGGCTTTCAGCAACTCGGACCGTCGCAACCCGGTCAAGGCATACAGGCGGACGGCCGCCGCCGCCCAGGGGCTGATCTCTCCGGAACGCTCGAAGTCGTCGATCGCTTTTCCGATGCGCCGGAGTTCGTCGGCTTCGAAATGCCGAACTCGCGGCTGCTCGGCATTTCGCTCAATGCCTTTGCATGGGTTTTCGCTTAGCCCTGCTAGCTCCCACTGAACGGTCGCAAGGCTGCACATCTTGGACAGCGCGGCCAGGGCCCGATTGGCCTGGATCGGCACGGATCCCATCGAGGCATGCCAAGCATGAACCCGCGCCCGCGTCAGTTCTGACAGCTTTAGGTGGCCCAGTCCTGGTACGATGTGGCGGCGGACAACACCACGGATGCCTGGCTTGGCCGACGCGGCATTCCGCTTGGCAACGTATTCCCTCAGGTAACGTTCCGCGAGGTCGGCGACGGTGAGTTCCGCCCGCAACGTGTCTCGTTCGGCTGCAGGATCATGCCCAAGATGCACAGCCGCCATGCGGTCGCGCGCCAATCGCCGCGCCTCGGCAAGGGTGAGGGTTGCGGCGTTGCCAAGCTTCAGCCAGCGTTGCCGCCCTGCTCGGTCACGGTAGCGGAGGGAAAAGACGCGCAGCCCCCCGGGGTGGACGATAAAGGCCAAGCCTAGTGTCGTCGTATCCCAGGCGGTGCGGCGGTCGGTCGCCGCGTCCGCGAAGTCGCGAAGCCGGCTGGGCGTGAAGGCGAAGCGGCTGCAGGGAACGCTCATAGAACAGATGTTCCTCGTCTTGCGCCAGCGAGCAGATAGCGAGCAACACGGTTAGGAATCTGCGCGGCGACGACGGGAGCAATCTAGTGATGGCGGGAGGAATTCGCCATTTATTTCAGCCCGTTGAAGGAAATCACGAGAAGCGCCGGGAGATGGAGGTCACTAGGCTGTACGTGACTGAAAATCGCAGTGTCGGTGGTTCGATTCCGCCCCTGGGCACCATTCCTCTTTTTTCTACTTCCGATCAGTCGCTTGAGAGACGCTTTCGTCCCTCTCGGGCTTTGCTGCGCCTGAGTGGGATTTTTCGTGCGCGGCGACCCGCGCCATCGCGCTCATGCGCCATGCCTCGCTGCGCCCCGGGCGTATCGATCCTCCTCCTGCAAGGTCCGATGGACGGTCACGGCCATGATCTCGTGCGCGCTCGCGCCGAACTCAGCCAGGCGCGCCGCGGCGGCCTTCCGCAGGCCATGCGGCGATGATGTGCACCGCGGCGGGCGCGGAAGCCGTGACGGCGCCTGGCGCTGGAAGGATCCCATACCAGCGGCACAAGTCATTGACTCGTGCCGAGGCCGCGAAGGTTGTCGGCGAAAGCCAAGCAAACCGGAGGTCTGCACCCGGCGTCCGACGGCACGCCGAAGCCGATACCAACGGTCGAAGAATGCGGCCGTTGGTATCGGTCTTTTGGCTTTGCTCGACGGCTACGGCGACACGGCTCTGTCACAGCGGGTATGACGTCGCGGCGACAGCAGGAGATTTTGATGACGATTCGACGCAATGTCCGGCCGTTGCTGGCCCTTCTGGCGGTCGCCGGCTGCGCCGAGGGTGGCGTCTGGGCGAATGTGCCCAATGAACCCGGCCCGGTCGCGGCGGCATGCCGCCAGGAAATCGCGAATGACCCCCGGGTGCGCGGCCTTGGCGCCGAGGCTGGCGGCAACGCAGCCAATACCGAGACGGTCCGGCAGCAACTACTCGTGCTCCTGCCGCAGCTCTACCGGCAATGCATGGTCCGCGCCGGCGTCATCGCGCCAGGCCAACCGCTGCCCACATCAAGAGACACCTTCTGAACGGGAAGGGCCTTCGCGGAACGGGATGGGTCCGGGGAGCGATTGGTCCACCGGCCGACGGCGCCATCAGCCGCGCAGGAAGTCCGCGAGCCCAAACCCGCCGGCCTTCTTCCGGTCATCGACACCCCGGCCGCCACGGGGCGCCCTGCGCCATTCGGTGGGCGTTACGCCGAAACTCCGGCGAAACTGCCGGCTGAACGAGGACGGATCGAAGAAGCCGACCGCCTCACCAATCTTGACGATGCTGCGTGCTTCATCCGGCTGGAGCAATAGCCGCCCGACCGCCTTCAGGCGTTCCTCCTGTATGGCCGACGCAACCCCGCCCACGGGCTCAAAGGCGCGATACAACTGACTACGGGACACGCCCAGGGCGCGCCCGACGGATTGCGGGGTCAGGCGAGGTGATCCGAGATTGCGCCTGATTACCGTCAGGGCACGGGCGCGCTGATGGGCCTGGAGGTATGGTTGCGCCCCGCCCAAAGCATCGGAAGTCCCGCAGACGCAGGCGGTGATCATTGCCGCGGTGGCCTCGGCGACGCGGGCACGCTCCTGCAGGGCCAGCGCCGGCAATACAGGCCACAGGGCAGCGAGATATTCGGCGAGCATCCGCGACCGTGCATCGGCACGGGGATGGTCGCGCGTTGCATCGAGGTGCACGGACAATCCCGGGAGGCTGTCCCGGGTAAAGAAAACGCCGATCCATTCCGTTTGCTCGCGAAAGCCCCAGTACGCTTCATCGAGAGCCTGCACGTGCAACTGACCTGCGGGCACCGACAGGCAGCGGTCGCCGCGGTCCCATCGGAAGCGCCGATCGCCGCGCACGGTGAGGTTGAGACACCAGTGGTCGAGCCCGTCGCGCCGGACATGGTTCCGTGTCCGAATGGCTGTCGCGCTGTCCGCCACGACGCGCGTCATGACGAAAGGACCGAAGGAGATCACTTCCCGCTCGGCGGCGAAGCCAAGCGTGCCTTCATTGAAGATTACATCGAGCGACGGTGCATTACCGGCGCGCCAGGCATCCGCCTGGTGCGCCGTGGGAAGCGTCTGTGTCGAGAAGACAAGGGTCGATGGCGCGGTTGACTCCTCGGGAGCGGACGGCTCGCCAATGTATTCAATGTCGCGTCGTGAACCGCCCAATCTGTCCAATATTGACACCCCGGCTTGAGTGGACATCCCGCCACAGTAACGTGAGTGCTGCATTCGTGCACCAGCCTCGGCGGGCATGGGCTGCGGTCGATCCGGTTGATGGCGCGCGGCGTCATCGCGAACCGAGGGAACCCGACGGAACGCGTCGGCGATCATGCCTGCGGCCTACGCGCCAGGTCAGTGAACCAAGCCGGCTGGTCGGCGGAAGGCAGGCAACCAAAGCCGAGGTCGGCCGCTGCCCAAATCAGGAGGCGATTGCATCGGCGCGAGCCGAAAGGGGGATACTGCGCTTCTGAAACCCGGGCTTTACCTGGGCTTTCCAATTGTGCGGCAGCCCGCTATGGACTGGCTCCGGTGAGCCTTATTCCGCTAGCCCCTGGGCACCATTTTCTCCCGCGCGATGCCGCCCATCAGCCCGCCACGCCGGCGTGATTTCGTCGCGCTCAGCCACGCCCTCACCACGCTTCCCTCCATGCCCGGCTTCGCGCCGCGCACCGGTGGTGCCGGCCAGATGGACGTCATGCCGGCTCCGTTGACCGGGGCGCGCTTCACCGTCGGCTTGCCGTCCTCATCCAACCGGCCAGGTCTGCGGCCGTTGATCCGCTGGAACCTCCTATGACCGCTTCCCTCGCATTCGGCCTCGACACTTTCGGCGACGTCACCGCCGCGCCGGACGGCATGGCACTGCCACAGGCCCAGGTGATCCGCGACGTGATCGCCGAGGCCGTGCTCGCCGACAGCCTGGGCATCGACTTCTTCGGCGTGGGCGAACACCACCGCGAGGATTTCGCCGTCTCCGCGCCGGAGGTCGTGCTCGCCGCCATCGCCGGGCAGACGACGCGCATTCGTCTCGGCTCCGCCGTCACGGTGCTGAGCTCGGATGATCCGGTACGCGTGTTCCAGCGCTTCGCGACACTGGACGCCGCCTCGAACGGGCGCGCAGAGGTGATTCTCGGCCGCGGCTCCTTCACCGAATCCTTCCCGCTCTTCGGCTACCCGCTCGACCAGTACGAAGTCCTGTTCGAGGAAAAGCTCGACCTTTTCACGAAGCTGCTGCCGCAGGAGCCGGTGACCTGGTCGGGCACGGTTCGCGCACCGCTGCGCGACCAGCGCGTCTTTCCCCTCGTTGAACATCCTCCATTGAAGGCGTGGATCGGCGTTGGCGGCAGCCCCGAATCCGTGGTTCGCGCCGCGCGCCACGGCCTGCCGCTGATGCTCGCCATCATCGGCGGAGATCCGCGCCGTTTCGTCCCCTATGCCGAATTGTTCCGCCAGGCCTGCGACAAGCTTGGCCAGAACGCGCTGCCGATCGGCGTGCATTCCCCCGGCTACCTCGCCGAGACCGATGCGTCGGCGCGCGAGGAATTGTGGCCCGATTACCGCCGCATGCGCGACCGCATTGGCGCGGAACGTGGCTGGCCACCGATGACCCGAACCGAATTCGACCGCGAGGCCGATCACGGCTCGCTCTATGTCGGATCGCCCGAGACGGTGGCGCGCAAGATCGCCGCGACGGTGCGTACGCTCGGCCTGCAGCGCTTCCAGCTGAAATACAGCGCCGGCGCGCTCAGCCATGCGCGCATGCTGCGCAGCATCGAGTTGTACGGCACCCGCGTGATGCCCCTCGTGCGCGACATGCTGGCCTGATCCTGCCGCGCCCTTCCGATGAGCTACGGGGGAGATCGAACAATATCGCCCGCAGAATTGGCATCGTGGCTGCGCGCCAAGGCGGGGCCCAATGCCGGCTTCTCCCACCACCGAGAAGAAGCGGTCCGCAGCAGGCGCGCGACCGGACCCTGACGCATGTCGTGCTCGATGGCGTCGACGCCACCCTGCCGCTGGGGCGGGTCGCAACGGCGCGCCTGTGCGCGGCTTTGGCCGACCGCCCGCGGGCGGGCCAGCCGCCGGGGGCCGAGAGCAGGTCCCGGGCCGGTGGAATCACCTGATCGGGTAACGATGCGCCGGAGCCTTCGCGCCGCGGCGCAGGGGCGCGGCCCTACGACCCGCCGATCAGGATGCCTGTCGCCAGCACAAGACCGCCGCCCAGCAGGATCTGGAACATGGCGCGGCCGACCGGCGTCTCCATGTAGCGGTGCTGGATCCACACGATCGCCCACAACTCGAAGAACACCACCACCAGCGCAATCGCCGTCGCGGTCCAGAAATGCGGGATCAGGTAAGGCAGCGCATGGCCCAGCCCGCCCAGCGCCGTCATCACCCCCGATGCCAGCCCGCGCTTGAAGGGCGAGCCCCGGCCGGACAGCTTGCCATCGTCATGCGCCGCTTCGGTGAAGCCCATCGAAATGCCGGCGCCGAGCGACGCGGACAGGCCCACCAGGAATGTCGTCCCCGGGTTCTGCGTGGCAAAGGCGGTGGCGAAGATCGGCGCGAGGGTGGACACCGACCCATCCATCAGCCCGGCCAGGCCCGGCTGCACCCAGGTCAGCAGGAATTGCCGCCGGGCGGTCGAGACCTCCTCCTCGCCTTCGGCCCCGCCCAGGCGATCGGCCACCAGCAGATCGGCCTTCTCCTCATGCTGCGCCTCCGCCACCTCAAGGTCGCCAAGCAGCTTGCGGACCTCGGCATCCGTGGTGCGGGCGGCAGCGGCGGCGTAGAAGGCCTGGGCGTCGCGCTCCATCGCCGCGGCTTCCTCGCGGATACGCTCAAGGCCAAGGTTCTCCACTAGCCAGACCGGCTTGCGGCCGTAGAAGTCCGCGACATGCTCGCGCCGGATCGGCAGGATCAGGTCGCCGTAGCGGGCGCGATACAGGTCGATCAGGCGGCGGCGATGGCCATTCTCCTCCTCGGCCATGCTGTCGAACACGGCGGCCGAGGCGGGGTATTGCTCGCGCAGGCGGCTCGCATACAGCGCGTAGATGCGGCTGTCCTCCTCCTCGGAGGAGATGGCCAGCGCCAGGATTTCCTGCGCCGAGAGGCTGTCGAAACGGCGGCGGGAACCGCCCAGGCCGGGAAGCAGCGATCGCATCGGGTCCATCCAGTCTTGCGGCGCACCGGCTGAACGGCCCGGTGGCCATGCCCACACGCCATAGCCGATCATGGCGCTGGAGGCACCGCCTGCGTGCGGCACCGGCGCCATCGGCGGGCTGGCCCGAAGGGTGGCCGCGCGAGGGGATCTGCCGCGGCGTGCTACCGCAGCAGCGCCGCGTAGCGGTCGCGATAGGCGACGATCAGCATCCCCGTCAGCAGCGCCAACACCACAGCCACTGGAATGCCGCCCGGATTCAGCACCAGATGGAACAGGATGATGACGGTGATGATCGGCAACAGCAGCAGCAGGGCGGCCGCCGGCGCGCGATTGAACAGCAGGCCCAGCGCCGCGACCAGGTCGATCGTCTTCATCAGCGGCCAGATGAAACCGCTCTCCTTCAGCGCGTCCTCGAAGCGCAGCCCGGCAGGGGAGGTCGGCGGATGGACCAGGCTTTGCCCGGTGAGCATCCAGGCGAAGCCATCGACGGCACTCACCAGGAACAGCAGGCCGATCAGGATGCGGGGGAGGTCGACCGTCAGGCGGGGGATCATGGTGGCTCCGGCAATGCGAGGAGCCTCACTCCTACCGCCGGGCCGGCTCGCGGCAAGATGCGCGATGCGCGCGATGTGATCCGCTTCACCGCCCCCTCCCGCGCCGTGCGGGAGGGTCGGGCATGCCGCCGGGCGCGTCAGACCATCGGCCGAATTCCTTGGCCGTTGATATCGGCTTCGGCGTGCCCTCAGACGCGTCGTGCCGAAGGGCACGCCCATGGCGTGACGCGCAAACCTCCGGTTTGCTAGGCTTTCGCCGGACTACCGGCGGGCCGCCTTCGCGGCCTCGACACGAGCCAATGACTCGTGCCGTTGGTATCAGACCGGCGGAAGCGGGCCCGACGGGCTGGCGCGGAAGGACATCGGCACCGCCTGCTGACCGTTCAGCGTGATGACACAGTCGAACTGCCGGTCGGCATGACCGATCTCGCGCGACTGGCAGGCGGCGACGACCGGCATCATGCCCGCCTGACCCTGCAGGGTTGTCGCGCCATAGGTCACCAACGTGCCCTGCACCGCCGGCTGCCCGTTCACACGAACGAACAGGTCGTGGCGCGGTTCGGTGTTCGCACCGACCGGGATGCGGCTGGTCTGCATCTCGCCGGACAGCACCACCTGCTGGGTGGTGCCGGGGATCGCGCCCGGCACGATCACCGCCTGGTCCGGCACGCGGGACACGCCGGGGGCCGTCATGGCGCAACCGGCGGCCGCGAACAGGGACAGGCCGGCCAGAAGACTGCGTCGCATGGTCGTTCTCCGTGATTCCATTGCTCGGAGCCAACGCCACCGTCGGAACGAAGTTGCCCCGGGCCGTCACGGCCGCCCGCCGAATCCGCTTTCGGCCCCGCCATCCCTGCCCTAGCGTCAGCCTCTGGGAGACTGCTGTGGGGGGCTCGTGGCCTATGCGCTGCAACAGCTGATCAACGGGATCAGCCTCGGGATGATCTATGGGCTGATCGCGGTCGGCTACACGATGGTCTACGGCATCATCGGCATGATCAACTTCGCCCATGGCGACATCTTCATGGTCGGCGCCTTCGTCGCGCTGATCTCGGTGGTCATGCTGATTTCCGGTGGCATCATGGATGGGCCGGCGGCGATCCTCATCGTGCTGCTGGTATCGATGTGCGTCACCGCGCTGTATGGCTGGACGGTGGAACGCATCGCCTACCGGCCGCTGCGCGGGTCCTTTCGCCTGGCACCGCTGATCTCGGCGATCGGCATGTCCATCGTGCTGCAGAACTACGTGCAGGTGGCCCAGGGCGCGCGGGTGAAGCCGATCGACGCGGTGCTGCCCGGCGGGGTGACGGTGCTGCGGGCGGAATCCTTCGTCGTGCAATTCTCCTACATGCAGATGCTGATCATCGCGCTGACGCTGGGCGTGCTGGCGATCTTCACCTGGCTGGTCACGCGCACGCCGCTGGGCCGCGCGATGCGCGCCTGCGAGCAGGACAGGAAGATGGCGTCGCTGCTCGGCATCGACACCGACCGCACCATCAGCCTGACCTTCGTGATCGGCGCGTCTCTCGCCGCGGTGGCGGGCACGATGTACCTGCTGCGCTATGGCGTGGTCGATTTCTACATCGGCTTCCTCGCCGGCGTGAAAGCCTTCACGGCCGCCGTGCTGGGCGGCATCGGGTCCTTGCCCGGCGCGGTGCTCGGCGGGCTGCTGATCGGGCTGATCGAGACCTTCTGGTCCGCCTATTTCAGCGTGGAATACAAGGACGTCGCCGCCTTCTCCATCCTCGTGCTGGTGCTGATCTTCATGCCGACCGGGTTGCTCGGCCGGGCGGAGGTCGAGAAGGTATGACGCTACGGGCGCTGAAGGATGCGGCGATCACCGCGCTGATCGCCCTCGGCCTGTTCGTGCCGCTGGTCGGGCTGCGCACCGATGTCGGGCCGACCGGCAGCCTGGTGCTGCGCCAGCGCTGGGGCGATGTGGCGATCCTGGTGTGCCTTGCCTTCGCGGGGCGGCTGGCGCTGCTGGCATGGCGCGCCGTGCGCGGCGAACCGAAGCCGCCCTCCGCCGCCCGTGCCGAAACGCTGCGCAGGGCCGGGCGGCTGGTCGCGCCGCTGATGCTCGCGCTGGCGGTTCTGCTGCCCTTCATCCCCGGCACCGGGCGGTATGAGCTCGACCTAGGCATCCTGGTGCTGACCTACGTCATGCTCGGCTGGGGGCTGAACATCGTGGTCGGATTGGCCGGGCTGCTCGACCTCGGCTACGTCGCCTTCTATGCGGTCGGCGCCTACTCCTATGCGCTGCTGGCGACCACCTTCGGCCTGTCCTTCTGGGTCTGCCTGCCGCTCGCCGGCATCCTCGCGGCCTTCTGGGGCATCCTGCTCGGCTTTCCGGTGCTGCGGCTGCGCGGGGACTACCTCGCCATCGTCACGCTGGCCTTCGGCGAGATCATCCGCGTCGTGTTGCTCAACTGGGTCAGCCTGACCAACGGGCCGAACGGCATTTCCGGCATCCCTCGCCCGACCTTCTTCGGCCTCACCTTCAGCGCCGGCGGCGGCCCCGGCTCCTTTGCCGATTTCTTCGGCATCGAGCCATCGCCGACCCATCGCGTGCTGTTCCTGTACTACCTGATCCTCGGCCTCGCGCTGTTGACCAACTGGGTCAGCATCCGGCTGCGCCGCCAGCCGCTCGGCCGCGCCTGGGAAGCCCTGCGGGAAGATGAGATCGCCTGCCGCGCGCTCGGCATCAACGTCACCACCACCAAGCTGACCGCCTTCGCGCTGGGCGCCATGTTCGCCGGCATCGCCGGGTCCTTCTTCGCCACGCGGCAGGGCTTCATCAGCCCGGAATCCTTCACCTTCATCGAAAGCGCCATCATCCTCGCCATCGTCGTGCTCGGCGGCATGGGCAGCCAGATCGGCATCGCCATCGCCGCCCTGGTGATGATCGGCGGGTTCGAGGTGTTCCGCGACCTCGACGAATGGCGAATGCTCGTCTTTGGCAGCGCGATGGTGCTGATCATGGTGGTGCGGCCGCGCGGACTGGTGGGTCACCGCACGCCATCGGTCGCGCTGCGCGAACGACGCATCATCGGTGCGGAACACGTCGCCGAGGGGCATGGCTGACGCATGCCGGCACCGATCCTCGAAGCCGAGAACCTCACCATGCGCTTCGGCGGCCTCGTCGCCGTCGATACCGTGACCTTCACCGCACGGCACGGCGACATCACCGCCATCATCGGCCCGAACGGCGCGGGCAAGACCACGCTGTTCAACTGCATCACCGGATTCTATCGCCCATCCGCCGGCGCGTTGCGCCTGTTCCGCGACAATGCCCCCGTCGAACTGCATCACCTCGCCGGTCATCGCATCGCCCGCACCGGCGTCGCGCGCACCTTCCAGAATATCCGCCTGTTCCCCGGCATGACCGCGCTCGAGAACCTGCTGGTCGCGCAGCACAACACGCTGATGGCCTCGACCGGCTTCGGCATCGGCGCGCTGTTCGGCATGCCGCGATACCGCCGCGCGCAGAAGGCCGCGATCGCCAAGGCGGTGCATTGGCTGGAACGCACCGCGCTGCTCGAGCGCGCCGACGACCCGGCCGGCGCCCTGCCCTATGGCCAGCAGCGACGGCTGGAGATTGCGCGGGCCATGTGCACCGACCCGGTGCTGCTGTGCCTCGACGAACCCGCGGCCGGGCTGAACCCGCGGGAATCGGAGGAACTCTCCACACTGCTGCGCGGCATCCGCGACGGCGGCTGCTCCATCCTGCTGATCGAACACGACATGGGCGTGGTGATGGGCATCTCCGACCGCGTCGTGGTGCTCGACCACGGGCGCAAGATCGCCGACGGCACGCCGGCCGAGATACGCGCCGATCCCCGCGTCATCGCCGCCTATCTCGGGGAGGGCGACGACGAATGCTGAGCGTCGAAGCCGTCTCCACCGCCTATGGCGCCGTGCAGGCGCTGCGCGACGTGTCCATCGAGGTCGCCCGGGGCGAGATCGTCACCCTGGTGGGCGCCAATGGCGCGGGCAAATCCACGCTGCTGATGACAATCTGCGGCGACCCGCGCGCGCGGTCCGGCCGCGTGGTGTTCGAAGGCCAGGACATCACCCAGATGCCGACGCACCGGATCATGCGCCTGGGCCTCGCCCAGGTGCCGGAAGGCCGCCGCGTCTTTCCTCGCATGTCGGTGATGGAGAACCTGCTGATGGGCGCGCAGGTCGCCGGCCACGACCCCGCGCCGCTGCTGCGCCAGGTCTTCGCCCTGTTCCCGCGGCTGGACGAACGCCAGGCTCAGCGCGGCGGCACGCTGTCGGGCGGGGAACAGCAGATGCTCGCCATCGGGCGCGCGCTGATGTCCAAGCCCCGCCTGCTGCTGCTGGACGAGCCCTCGCTTGGCTTGGCACCGCTGATCGTGCGGCAGATCTTCGCCGCCATCCGCGACCTGAACGAGAAGGAAGGGCTGACCGTCCTGCTGGTGGAACAGAACGCCAACCAGGCGCTGCGCCTCGCGCATCGGGGCTATGTGCTGGTCAATGGGCGGATCACCCTGGCCGGGCCGGGCCGGGAATTGCTGGCCATGCCCGAGGTGCGCGACGCGTATCTCGGCGGCGGGCACTGACGGCACGAAGAGGGGGGCAAAGCCCATTCCGGTCTCACCCCCTGCCGGATGACTCCCGCGCAGAGGGGCAGAGCCCCACCAATCCCATGCTATACGCCCCCCGATGTTGCGCCTGACCGAACTGAAACTACCGCTGGACCACCCGCCCGAGGCCCTTGAGGCGACGGTCCGCGCGCGCCTGGACCTGCGCGGCAGTGAACTACGCGCAATCCACGTCGCCCGCCGTGCGTGGGATGCGCGCAAGCGGTCGGACATTGTCCTGGTCTATTCCGTGGACATCGAGGTCGCCGATGAAGCCGCTCTGCTACGCCATGCCGCGACCGACCGCGTGCTGGCGCGCACGCTGGGACCCACGCCCGACACGCGGTATCGCCATGTCGTCCATGCTCCATCAGCCGCATGGAAGCGCCCGGTCGTCATTGGTACCGGCCCCTGCGGCATCTTTGCCGCGCTGATCCTCGCCGAGATGGGCTTTCGCCCGATCATCCTCGACCGCGGCAAGGTGGTGCGGGAACGCACCAAGGACACCTGGGGCCTGTGGCGCCGTCGCGTCCTGACGCCCGAAAGCAACGTGCAATTCGGCGAGGGCGGCGCCGGCACTTTCTCCGACGGCAAGCTCTATTCCGGCATCAAGGCGCCCGAGGCGCTGTCGCGCAAGGTGCTGACGGAATTCGTGGAGGCCGGCGCGCCGGAGGAGATCCTGTTCGTCGCGAAGCCGCATATCGGCACCTTCCGCCTGGTGACGATGGTCGAATCCCTGCGCGAGAAGATCACCGCCCTGGGCGGCGAATACCGCTTTGGCACCAAGGTCACCGACATCGTCGTCGAGACCGGGCGCGACGGCACCCGCCGTATGCGCGGCGTGGTCACCGAAGCCGGCGAGACGATCGAGACCGACCACGTCGTGCTCGCCATCGGCCATTCGGCACGCGACACCTTCCAGATGCTGTTCGACCGCGGCGTGCATATCGAGCCCAAGCCGTTTTCCATCGGCGTGCGCATCGAACATCCGCAATCCATCATCGACCGCGCGCGCTTCGGGGATTTCGCGGGAAACAGGATCCTCGGCGCGGCGGACTACAAGCTGGTGCATCACGCGACAAACGGGCGCGGCGTCTATTCCTTCTGCATGTGCCCCGGCGGCACGGTGGTCGCCGCCACCTCCGAACCCGGCCGCGTCGTGACCAACGGCATGAGCCAGTATTCGCGCGCCGAGCGGAACGCCAATGCCGGCATCGTCGTCGGCATCACGCCGGACCAGGACTATCCCGGCCATCCGCTGGCCGGCGTCGACCTGCAGCGGCATTGGGAGGAACAGGCCTTCATCGCCGGCGGTGGCGACTACAGCGCGCCGGCCCAGCTTGTGGGGGATTTCCTGGCGGGGCGGGCCTCGACGGCGCTGGGCAGGGTGGTGCCGTCCTACAAGCCGGGCGTGACGCCGACCGATCTCGCGCGCTGCCTGCCCGATTTCGCCGTCGCCGCGATGCGCGAGGCGCTGCCCGCCTTCGGCCGCCAGATCCGCGGCTTCGACATGGACGACGCGGTGATGACAGGGGTGGAGACGCGCACCTCCTCCCCCATCAGCATCCGCCGCGATGCGTCCTTCCGCAGCGTGAACACCGTCGGGCTGTATCCGGCCGGCGAAGGCGCAGGCTATGCCGGCGGCATCTTCTCGGCGGGCGTGGACGGCATCCGCGTGGCGGAAGCGGTCGGGCGCGACATGGCGGGCGCTGCGGCAGCGTGACGGATTTCGATGTCGTCGTCCTCGGCGCCGGGGCGGCCGGGCTGTTCGCCGCGATGCGCGCGGGCCAACGCGGGCGGCGCGTGCTGCTGCTCGACCACGCCGATGAACCTGGCAAGAAGATCCTGATCTCCGGCGGCGGACGCTGCAACTTCACCAATACGGGCTGCGTGCCGGATCGGTTTCTCTCGGCGAACCGGCATTTCGCGCGATCCGCACTCGCACGCTACACGCAGCACGATTTCATTGGCCTCGTGGGCAAGCACCGCATCGCCTTCCACGAAAAGACGCTCGGCCAACTGTTCTGCGACGGGTCGGCGCGGCAGATCGTGCAGATGCTGCTGGCGGAATGCGAAGCGGCGGGCGTCGATCAGCGCCTGCGCCACCGCGTCACCGATATCGCGCGCGGTGACCGCTTCACCATCACCACCGATCATGGTGCCTTCATTGCGCAATCCCTTGTGCTGGCCACTGGCGGGCTTTCCATTCCGAAAATGGGCGCCACCGGCTTCGCGCATGATGTCGCGCGCCGCTTCGGACTGCCCATCGTCGGCCCACGCCCAGCCCTGGTGCCACTGACCTTCGATGGCGCGATGCTGGACCTGATGCGCCCCTTGGCCGGCGTCGCGCTGCCGGTCATCGCGCAGGCCGGCCGCGCCAGCTTCCCCGAGGCGATGCTGTTCACCCATCGTGGACTGTCCGGCCCGGCGGTGCTGCAGATCTCCTCCTACTGGCAGCCCGGCGGGGCCGTGACCTTCGACCTGCTGCCTGGCCAGGACGCCACCGCGCTGCTGCTTGCCGCCAAGCGCGCCCGCCCCAAGGCCGAGCCACGCACCATCCTGGCCGACCTGCTGCCGCAGCGGCTCGCGCAGGCGATGGCCACCGCCCACCTGCCACCACGCATCATGGGTGAACTGGGCGATGCGCCGCTCAAGGCGCTGGCCACGCTGCTGAAGGCATGGCGGCTCGAACCTTCCGGGACCGAAGGCCATGCCAAGGCCGAAGTCACCCTGGGTGGCATCGACACCGCCGCGCTGTCGTCCAAGACCATGGCGGCACACGACGTCCCTGGCCTGTTCGTGATCGGGGAGGCAGTGGACGTCACCGGCTGGCTCGGCGGCTACAACTTCCAATGGGCCTGGTCGAGCGGCTGGGCGGCCGGCGAGGCGGCCTAGAAACCGCCGCTTTCGCGCCCCATCCTTCATCCATGCGCAAGCTGATTCTGCTCGCCGGACTGACGCTCGCCGCCTGCGCCACCCAGGCCGGCTTCGATACCCGCATGCAGGGGTTGGTCGGGCTGTCGGTGGGCGACCTCGTGCAGCAGGTCGGCGTGCCGGACGGCGACTTCACCACGCCGGAGGGCCGGCGCTTCCTGCAATATGAGCGGCTCGGCACATCGGCGCCGACACCCATGCCGGTGATGGGCTTTGGGGTCGGCGGCTTCGGCTGGCGCGGCGGCTATGGCGGCGGGTGGGGCATCGGCTCCGCCTACCCGGCCTATGCGCCGCCGCCACCCTGCCGCGTGACCTTCGAGATCCGCGCCGATCGGGTCGCGTCCTTCACCCGAGCCGGCGGCGGCTGCGTGGCAACCCAGCCGGACGGCTGACCCCTTGAGCATGCGGCGCTCGCATGCGCTCACGCCACATCCTCCGGCCTATTGTTTTGGGAGCATCGTCACGCGTCCAGATGAGTCCATCTGAACGCGATCTGCTCTACCGCGGCACCGCCGCCAGCGGGAACGACCTGAGATCGCGCTGCGCGGCCCGGAACACCGCGTTCTGCTGGTGCCCCTTCTCCCGCGCCAGCTGCGGCACCCGCCGCATCACCCACTCACCCAGCGCCAGCGCCGTCACCCGCCCTTCGGCGTCCACCGCCGCGCGTCCGCGCAGCCCTTCCATCAGGGCATAGGCGAACACGCCGTTCCGGTCGTCGTAGGAATCCAGCGCCTCCTGCACCGACGACGACGCCGCCAGCAAGAAGCGCCCGGTGTCGTTGCCGATGGCGGCGAGTTGGTCGATGTCGATCTGCCCCGCATAGCAGGTGTCGATCAGGATGAAGGCATCCCGCGCCCGGATGCGCGCGAGGGCGGCGACCAGCGTCGTGTCGTCCAGCGATTGCTGCCGCAGCACCGGGAAGCTGCTGGTGTCGCGCACATCCGACGGCAGGAACAGGAAGTGGTTGCCGGGCTGGGAGACGATGCCATGCCCCGCCAGATACAGGATGAAGGTATCAGCCGGCCCGGTATCACGCGCGACCGCCGCCAGCGCTTCCAGCACACCGCGCCGATCGGCCCGTGCGCTCGGCAGGAAGCGCAGATCGACATCGCGGAATAACCCCACGCCGCTCGCCTTCAGCGCCTCGCCCACCGACCGCGCATCAGGTTCGGCAAAGCGCAGGTTCAGATCGCGATTGGCGTATTCGTTCACCCCGATGGCCAGCACCACCAGCCGCCCCGCGCCCGCCGGCTGCTCGGGCTCGCCGGGTCGCCGCAGCGTCAGGGACGGGCCTTCGGCGAACAGCGTTCCATCGCTCGCGTAAAGTCGCGTCGCGATGCGGTTGCTGCCGGGGTCGAGCGGCACCTCGACGCTGGCATCGCCAGCCGAGGGTTCGGCACGCGCCGCGATGCGGTCATTAACCAGAACATCCAGCGGCCCGAAGCCGAGCCCGCGATCGGTCGTGGTGAAACCCATGCGCAGCGCGGTCGATCCCTCGGGCAGCGCCCGCGCATCCCAGGCGATCGGCGTGCAGGCGGACCCCACCACGGCACACAGCGAAGCCGGCGCCAGCGATGGCAGGCGCCCGATCCGGCTGCGCACCTCGCCCAGTTGGACGAGCCGTTCCTGTGCCGGGGCGAAGTCCCCCGCGATGCGCGCCCGCACCGCCCGCGGCGCATACAGCGCGCGATAGGCCTGCTGGAAGGACGCCCATTCCGGCGTCTGGTTGCGACCACCATTCAGGTGCACGCCAACCAGTTCCTGCCCGCCATTGGCCGCGTGATCGAACAGGCCTTCCGGCGACCACAGAACCCAGCGCAGCGTCTCGGCGCTGACGAACAGCGCGGCCTGTTCGCGCAAGGCACCAGCCTCGAAGCGGTACCAGCGGATGGTGCCGTCGCCCAGGGCGGCAACCCCCATGTCGCCCGCCACCGTCACACCCCAGACCGCGCCCGGCGTCGGGACCGAATCCACCAGCCGGCCCTGCGCGTCGAACAGCCGCAGATGCGTGTCGGTGCCGAGCAGGAAGCCGTCCTCCCGCACCAGGATGGCCAGGGATCGGGCGAATTCGCCCTCGCCGAGGCGCAACGGCGCGTTGTTCAGCCGCGGGCGGTTGGAATTGCGCCAGTCCAGCACGCGGATGCGCGGCGTCTCGGTGCGCGCGGTGGCGAAGCCGGCCTCGCCCTGCCATGCGGTCAGGTTGCCGGTCAGCGGGTCGAAGATGACCGGCGCACCGCCCGCGCGCAGGCTGAACAGCACCTGGGTGCCATCGGAGGACAAGGCCAGCGTCACGCCGGTATTGCGGAAATCCCCGCCCGGCGGCCGCGGCGCCGCGGCCAGCGTGCCGTCCGGCGCGATGCGCCCCCAGCCCGGATCGGCCGCCGCATAGACCAGCCCGCCCTGCGGCAGCGGCACCATATGGGCAATGGCGTCGCGCGCCGCCGGAATGTCGGTGGCTGGCCCGAAGCCGAAATCGGCCCAGCGGCGGATCATGAATTCGCGCTGCGTATCCGGTGGCGAGACCAGCGCCGGGTCGAGCAGCCCGGCCGGGGCCGGCTGCTGCTGCCGGACGACCAAGCCACGCCCGCCGCCTGGCGCGGAGGAGGAGGAGGACGAGGATGACGCCGGCCCCGGCAGCCGCTGCTGACCCGCCGGCGTGGCCGCCGGAGTGGGCGCGGGCACGGGTGGCGGCGCTGCCGCCCCCTGCGGCCCAGCTGGGCGATTATGCCGCGCGTAGCCACCGGCATAGAGCTGCAGCCCGCCGCGACCATCATGCGCCCAGGCCACCGCCGGCAGCCCTTCCCCCGCCAGCCCCGTCACATCCGGCGTGAAGACTGTGCGCAGGTCGGTGGTCGACAGCACCTCCACACGCAGCCGGTCCTCGAAGCCAAGCACGAGCAGCGAGCCCTCCGGCGAGAAGGCGATGCCATAGGGTCGCGCGCCCTGGACCGGCGTGCGCTGCGCGATCCGGCGACCATCCGGCGCATAGAGCCGCACCGACCCATCGGCGGAACTCGCGGCGAGCCGCCCGGCGCCATCGAAGGCGACCATGCGGGTGGGGCCGGTGAAGGTCGCGTCCTCGAATTGCAGCCGCCCGTTGCGCGCATCCCAGACCTTGATGCCCGCCCGCCCTCCGAGCGCCGCGGCCAGCCGCGTGCCGTCCGCCGAAAAGGCCAGATGCTGCACCGGAGCGGCGAGCCCGGGCAGCCGCGCCAGCAGCCGCCCATTCGCCGCATCGAAGATGTAGAGCGCGAAGCTGGTGTCCCAGGACCGCGCGGTGAAGCCCGCGGCAGCGACGCGCGCCCCGTCCGGCGTCAGCGCGACGGCATACAATTCGCCCTCCGCCTCGGGCCCCATGGGCGGGCGGATGACCATGCGCTGGGTGCCTTCGGGCAGGTTCCACAGCCGCAGCGTCTTGTCGTCGGACACGGTGGCCAGCGTGCCGCCCGCCGCATCGGTGGCGAGGCGGCCGACAGGGGCGATGTGCGCCCCGGCCTCGATACGCAGGAAGGGTTGTTGCGGTGGTTCGTTCGGTGCCTGGGCCAGGGCGGAAGCGCTGGTCAGCGATACCGCGACCACGGCAAGGGCACATTGGAGGGGCTTTGCCCCTCCAAGCCACCCCACCAAAGGCCTAAGGGCCTTTGGAAACCAATTCCTGGCACCCTGCGCCGCAGCGTGGAGCCGCCCTTCTGCGTGAAGCATATCCGTTCCCGCCTGGCGCCAGAACATCGCGGTCCAGGGGCCCGCTGGCCCCTGGCGGGGTGGTCCGGAGGGGCGGCGCCCCTCCGGCTTCCTCAGCTGCTGGCCAATTCGAAGCCCTGGCCCTGCGCCAGCCGATCCGCCGTCGCCACACTCTCAGAGAAATTGTCCCGCCGGGCGATATTGGAAGCGGCCAGCTGGCGGAATTCGCCATCCTGCCCACGCCCGCCGACGCTCGCCTCGGGGGTGCCGAGGCCGCGCACGCCCACCGAACTCGCCGGCACATAGCCGACCACACCCGAGGAGGTCTCGACCCGGGCGAAATTGCCCTGGGCCGGGCTGACCGTGACGGACTCGTTGCGGCTCAATTGGCCGACCTCGGCCGCGCCGGCATCGGGGCGGATGCGGATCGGGGCGGAAACGCGCGCCGTGGTCGGCGTCGCCGTCACCGCGCGCCTAGCCTGCACCTGGCCCTTCACGCCCGGGGAGATGGTCTCGATCGCGGTGTCGAACTCGCCGCCGCGGGTGCCGATCTTCTGGTTGATCTGCTGCGCCAGCGCGACGTCACGGCGCATCAGGTCGCGCTGGTACGACATCAGCGTGAGCCCCTGGTCACGGCTCATCCGACCGGACCGCACATCGGCGCGGATGCGGTTGGCGGTGTTCACGCGGCAATCGACCAACTGGTTGAAGGCCAGCTGCGTCGCGTCGAGCTGCCGGTTCTCATTGCGCAGGTCGCCGCCGACCGCCTGGACGAGCCCGCCCTGGTCCTGCGACTGGCGTTGCCGCGCGGCGATGTAGCCGCCGACGCCGCCGACCACGCCGCCGGCCAGCGCGCCGATCGCGGCACCCGCCAGGATATCGCTGCCCCGCCGCCCGGTCGCCGCCGCCAGCAGGCCGCCGGCGATCGCGCCCGTTCCGGCGCCGATCGCGGCGCCGCGGACGATGTCCTCGCCATAGAAGTCGCCGGTGGAATCGAGCTGCACCACATAGGCGCGACAGGCATCGCGCCCGTCATCGGCGCCGATGCGGCCCATCTGGGTCGAACACCCTGCGAGCATGACCAGAGCCGTGATGCCGGCGAAGGGGCGGCGGAGGGAGGAACGCATCAAAAAGGACTCCCGGAAAAGGGCAGCGAGACAGAGTAACAGGACGATACACCTTGTGCCAGAGTGGCGCGGCCCGCCCCCGTGTGCCAGGTCACGCCGCCGGGGCCGCCCGATCGCTTGTTCCCCCGCCGCGGCGAAGTGATCTAACGTCCCAGCCCCACAGGGTCGCGCGAGCCATCGGGGCACGGGGGCGGCTGGCTTCACATAGGGGACAACACCATGGTCACGACACGCAGGCTGGTGCTCGGCGCGGGCCTCGGCACCCTGGCCGTCGGGCGGGATGCTTTCGCACAGGCCGCATCGGGCCCGATCCGCATCGCCACCGCCGGGCCGATGACAGGGCAGAACGCTTCCTTCGGCACGCAGATGCGCGAAGGCGCGACCCAGGCGGTGACCGACATCAACGCCGCCGGCGGCGTGCTGGGCCGGCAGCTCGCGCTGGAAGTCGGCGACGATGCCTGCGACCCGCGCCAGGCGGTGTCGGTGGCGAACCAGCTCGCGGGCCGCCGCGTGCAGTTCGTCGCCGGGCATTTCTGCTCCGGCTCCTCGATCCCGGCCCGCGATGTGTACGCCGAGGAAGGCGTGCTGCAGATGTCGCCGGCCTCGACCAATCCGCGCTTCACCGACGAAGGCAAGTGGAACACCTTCCGCGTCTGCGGCCGCGACGACCAGCAGGGCATGGTGGCCGGCGCCTACATCCTGGCGAATTTCCGCAACCGGAAGGTGGCGATCCTCCATGACAACTCCGCCTACGGCAAAGGCCTGGCGGATGAGACGAAGAAGGCGATGAACGCCGGCGGCATGCAGGAGACGATGTACGCCGCCTATACGCCGGGCGAACGCGACTACAGCGCCATCGTGTCGCGCATGAAGGCCGCGGGGATCGATGTCATCTACCTCGGCGGCTATCACACCGAAGCCGGGCTGATCATCCGCCAGGCCAGGGAACAGGGGATGAATGTCACCCTGATCGGCGGCGATTCGCTGGTGACCAACGAGTTCTGGCAGATTTCGGGTGCCGCCGGCGAAGGCACGCTGATGACCTTCTCCTCCGACCCGCGGAAGCGCCCGACCGCGGCCGAGGTCGTCGCCCGCTTCCGCGCCCGCAACGTCGATCCGGAGGGCTACGTCCTTTACACCTATGCCGCGATCCAGATCTTCGCGGATGCGGCGAAGAAGGCGAACACCACCGATCCGCGCCGCCTGGCCGCGGTGCTGAAAGCCGAAGGCCCGTGGCAGACGGTGCTTGGCCCGATCAGCTTCGATGCCAAGGGCGATGTCACGACGCCCGACTATGTCTTCTATGTCTGGCGCAACGGCGCCTACGCCGAACTCTCGTGACCGGCCGGGCGCGCGGAGGCCGTAAACTCGTGCGCGCCCGCCCATCGTGAGGGCACGCCGATGCTCCTCATGGTTTTCGTACGGTTCCGGGGCCGTGATGCGCCTGCCGTCCATCGGGAGCAACGCGCCGAGGGCCGCGGCGGCTGCCGCACGGCCTGCGCCGTGTCGGGATCTGGATCGTTCGATCGCTGCCCTGCTGCCGTGGCGGGAAGGTGCAGGGATACGGGCTGTCCTGCGGCGACCACGTCGCTTGCGAGATCGTGACTGTGGTTGCCTCGCCACACAGGCGCGCGCTGGTGGAGGGCCTTCTCGAAGCGCTTGCATGCTGCGCGGGCGAAGGCGCAGACTTCGTGCAGTCGTCAACAACCGAAAGGAGGTGATCCGGTGTCTCATCGCATTATTCGGGCTGTCGCGCCCGTGGCCCGGATCACCGCGGGGGTCTGAACCTTCGATGACCTTCAGGCCGCAAGGCCTGGCGGTTTGCATCGATCGGCTCGGATGACACCTCGCGGGTCACCAGGGTTTCGCGGGCCGCACACCGGCCACGCGATGTAGGAAGGCTCCGGCGGGACACCGCCGGGGCCTTCTGCGTGTCAGGGAGTGCACTCATCGGGCCGCACCCAGAGCACCGTCAGCGGCTCGCGGAAGGCGAAGCGTTCGAGGTGGCGGCCCACCACCTCCTCCAGCCTGGTGAGCGACGCCTCGTCCGTTGCCGCGGCGCACATCAGCAGCGCCCCCGGAAGCGCTTCGGCATCGAGTGTGCAGACGCCCATCGGAAAGTCGATGCGGCCCTGGGTCTCGCTGAGTTCCACGGGCAGCTTGTGCTGGAAGTGCTTGCAGAGCTGGCCGAGGTAGCGGCGCGGCGCCGCGGTTGTGACGCGCGCTTCGGAACAGGCCGTCGCACCCATCAGCTGCGCTCCACGCCGGTGGCCGCGGCGTCGAGGGCGGCGGCAACCGCGTCGGCCTGTTCGGCCGTCAACGGACCGCGCGCCATCCGCATGCGCAGGGCGAGCTTGAGGTTTTCCATGGCGCGGATGATCTGCGGCGCGGGGCCGCCGCCCTGGGCGCGGCCGGCTTCATCCATGCGGGCGAGTAGGGCGTCGTGGGTCGGGCGGTTGGCCGCGAGGAAGGCGCGGCCCTGTTCCGTAACCTCGTGCAGCTTGCGGCCGCCCTCGGCGGCGGTGCTGACGGTGACGTAGCCGAGTTCCTCAAGCAGCGTCAGCGTCGGGTAGATCACGCCGGGGGATGGGCTGTAGGCGCCACCGACGCGTTCCTCGATCGCCTTGATGATCTCGTAGCCATGGCTCGGCTTCTCGGCGATCAGACCGAGGATGACCAGGCGCAGGTCACCATGGGCGAAGAAGCGGCCAAGGCCAGAGCGTCCGCCACCGCGATGGTGGTGGCCGAGGCGGGGACCGTGCTCTGTCCGGTCAGGGCGCGCGAAGCGGCAATCGTGGTCATGGTCGCGATGCCGGGGATGGGCGTGTCTCATGGGGTTCGTACCTGCTGTCAAAGCCTGTTGAGATCGTATTTCGATATAGCGATTTCTTAGATATATCGAATCTCTGTCGAATTCCAGATCATCGACATCACTTGACCGCGAGAATGGTCGCTGCTGTCCCCGTGACGGCTTCCAAGTCCCTTGGGCTTTGGTGGGTCCAGGGCAGCGCCCTGGCCGAAGCGGTTTTGGGGAGGGCGGGGTTCACCCCAATCGGCGCCGGGCGCGCGCCCTCCCACCCAGCACGCAAACCCCCTACCCTTCTACGCCAAGAACAGGGAACGCGGCCGCGCATGACCATACGCAACGTGCTCTACATCATGTGCGACCAGTTGCGCTGGGATCACCTCGGCTGCGCCGGCCATCCCTTCCTGCGCACGCCCAACATCGATGCGCTGGCCGCGCGCGGGGTGCGCTTCGCCCAGGCCTATGTGCAGTCGGGCATCTGCGGGCCCTCGCGCATGTCGGCCTATACCGGCCGCTACGTCTCCTCGCATGGCGCGACGCATAACCGCGTGCCGCTGTCGGTGGGCGAGGTCACGCTGGGGTGGCACCTGCGCGAGAGCGGACGGACGCTGGCGCTGGCGGGCAAGACGCACATGCTGCCCGATGCGCGCGGCATGAAGCGGCTGCTGCTGGATGGGCAGGACGAACTCGCCGTCCTGCTGCGGGAAGGTTGGTTCACCCTGGTGGATCGCCATGACGGGCACCATGCCGAGACCGACAGCGCCTATGCCGACTGGCTGCGCGTGCAGGGCTATGACAGCGCCGATCCCTGGACCGACTACGTCATCGCCGTGACGGACGGCCAGGGCCGCGCGCAGAATGGCTGGAAGATGCGCAACGCGCGTCATCCGGCGCGGGTGCGCGATGAGCATAGCGAGACCGCCTACACCACCGACCGGGCCATCGACTTCATGGACCGCCAGGGCGACCAGCCCTGGGTGCTGCACCTGTCCTATGTGAAGCCGCATTGGCCCTATATCGCGCCGGCGCCCTGGCACGCGATGTTCACGCCGGACCAGTGCCTGGCGGTGTCACGCGATGCGGGCGAGCGCGACGAAGCGGCGCATCCGATGTTGCGCGAATTCCAGAACGAGGAGGTCGCGCAATCCTTCCAGAACGATGAATGCATCGCGACGGTGCGCCCGGCCTATCAGGGCCTGATCGCGCAGCTTGACCATCACCTGGGGCGGGTGTGGGCGGCGTTGGACCGGCTGGGGCGGTGGGACGACACGCTGGTCGTCTTCACCTCGGACCATGGCGACTATCTTGGTGACCATTGGCTGGGCGAGAAGGAACTGTTCCACGACTGCATCCAGCGCGTGCCCTTCCTGCTTTATGACCCCTCGGCGGCAGCGGGTGGCACGCGCGGCACCGTCGATCATCGCTTCGTCGAGGCGATCGACGTGGTGCCGACCATCCTCGACGCGCTCGGTCTCGGCGCCGCCGAGCATGTGGTGGAAGGACGTTCCCTGCTGCCGCTGACGCGCGGCGATGCGCCAGCCTGGCGGGAGGCGGTGTTCAGCGAGCTCGACTGGACCTTCCGCGGCGCAAGGCGGCGGCTTGGGCTGCCGACCGGCCAGCACCATGCCTGGATGGTCCGCACCGATCGCTGGAAATACGTCCATTGGACGGACGGGCTGCGGCCGATGCTGTTCGACCTCGCGGCCGATCCTCAGGAATTCCGCGACCTGGGCGCCGATCCGTCGCTGGAGGGCGTGCGGGAGGCGATGCGCGAGCGCCTGCTGGCGTGGTTCACCGGCCTGAAGCGCCGAACCACATTGACCTGGGCGGAAGCCGAGCTGCGCACCGACCGGCACAAGGCGGCCAGAGTCTTCTACGGGGAGTGGTGAGCCCGGCAATGGCCGGCGCCGGGCCGGCCTCGGACCCGCCCGGTTGCTTCAGCAGGGCGGGGTGGATGTCAGCGGGCGATCCAGCAATCCGGGCCGTCGACGGTTTCCTCCGGCAGGTCCGCGGCGACGTCCTGAACGACCGACGACACCCATTCCTCGGCGGTGGTGCCGAGCGCCGCGGCACGGCGGGCGATCTCCGCGGCCAACGCGTCGGGTAGTTCCACCTTCACTTCCGTCATCAACCGGCTCCTTGTCTGCACCAACGACTGTGCATGTGCGAAGAAGATAGGGTGCAAACGGTTTACGGCGCCTTTGCGACCTTCGCATGGGAGCAATGCGCGCCCGATTCCCTGATCCAATCGTCCCCGCGCGGATCGCATCCGCCGCCGCTGGCAGGCCGCGCCGGGTCGATCCCTGGACGCTGGAAGCACCATTGCCTCCCCGGCCCGGCACCCTGCCCAGGGGCCGGGCGCCGCGATGTGCGCGCCGGCGCCATGGGTCAAAAGGACATCTGCGCGGCAGCGGGAGCCGCGGACAGCGGCATGGGCCTTCGACCCATGCCGAGGCCGCCAATGCGCCCGGCCACCGGTCAGCGAAGCCCGACAGGCCGGGGATCCACGCCCGGCCCTTGGGCACAAGACACCGTGGCTACCCACGGTCGCGCGCAGCGAGCGGTGGTATCAGCCGGCGCCGATCGCGTGGTAGCCGCGGCTGAACCAGATCAGGCCGCGCGATGCCGCACCCTGTCGGACGGCCTCGACCTCGGCGAAAATGACGCTGTGCGTTCCGCGCTCGACCACCTCGGCAATGCGGCAATCGAAGGATACCGCGGCGCCATCCAGCACCGGCGCGCCCGTCTCGAGCAGCCCCCAGCTCGCATGGGAAAAGCGCTCAGGCATATCGGCCTCGGCGGAACGGCCAGCGAAACGACCCGACAGTTCCTCCTGCCCCGGTGCCACGCTGTTCACGCACAGCACGCCGTTATCCTTGAACAGACGATTCTGCGGGCTGCCACGGTTGAGGCAGACCAACAGCGTCGGCGGATCGTCGGTCACCGAGCAGACGGCGCTGACCGTCAGGCCACCCAGGCCGGCCGGCCCGTCCGTGGTCACGATGTTCACGGCAGCCCCGAGACGCGCCATGGCATCGCGGAACTCCTGACGCGTCACGGACATTCAGACAATCCCCCGCCGGCCATCAACAACCCGGCCCTTCGATGACAAAAAGGTAGCAAGACGTGCCCCTGCATGGCACGGAGCGCAACCCCGCGATCCCGCCGCCGGGCTGCCGTCATGCCACACCTGATCGCGCCCTGGGCTTTGCTGCCCGCAACGCAGGCGGCGATCAGCGTTTCACCACCCCGCCGCCGCCTGGACTGCCGCCACCCCCGAAGTTTCCACCTCCGGGGCTGCCGCCTCCGCCGAAATTGCCGCCGCCGGGACTGCCTCCGCCGCCGAAATTGCCACCGCCGGGACTGCCGCCGCCGCCGGTCAGGTTGCCCCCGCCGGGGGACTGCCGGTTGCGGTAGGCGCGGGTGACGGCATCGACCAGCTGGGCGCTGTCATTGGACTGGTCGGTGACCCAGGCGAAGACGGCGGCGACGCGCTGCGCGCCGATGCAGCGCACGGTCAGCGCCTCGTCGCCACGCCATCCGAAGATGGTCTGTCGGTCCTGCGAGACGCTGACCTGGAAGCCGGCACCCTGCACGGCGCGCTGGCCGATATCGATGCATTCGTCCTGGTTGGTCGAGCGCAGTTCGACCCAGGCGGTGGACACCGACGCGGCCGTGGCGGGCAAGGCTGCCACGGCAAACAGCGTCGCGAAGACGTAGCGCTCAATGCGGGACACGGAACCCTCCTGCCGGCTCGCGGTGATGCCCACGATCCTACCGTTGCGGCGCCGCCAGGCGATAGAGCAGGTGATGGCGCATCGCATGCCCTTCGGGCAGGCGCGGGTGGTCGAAGCCACCATCGGGCGCCATGCCGAGCCGTTCCATCAACCGCCAGGACGCTTCGTTCGCCGGGATGGTGAAGGCGACGATCTCCGCCAGGCCCAGCGTGGCGAAGCCGAAATCGAGGGCAGCACGGGCCGCCTCCTCGGCATAGCCGCGCCGACGATGGGCCGGGCCGATGCGCCAGCCGACCTCGACCGCCGGGGTGAAGCGCGCCTGCCACGGAATGGTCAGCAGGCCGACCACGCCGATGAAGGGCGCCCCGCCGCGTTCCTCCACCACCCAGAAGCCCCAGCCATGCGCCTGCATATGGCCGCGCAGCCGCGTGGCCCAGGCGTCGCTCTCGGCCCGCGTCAGCACCGTGGGGAAGTGCCGCATGCTGTCGGCATCGCCATTCAGGGCGGCCAGCGGATCGAGATCCTCGTCGCGCCAGGGGCGCAGGACCAGGCGGGACGCGTGCAGGGTGACGGGCTTCATGCTGCCGCGGAATCTAGCCGGGAGCGGCGGCGCGGCGTAGTAGCATCGGTCACGGAGGATCCAACCATGATGCTGCCATCCGCGGATGCGCTCGCTGCCCTGGTGCCCGATGGCGCGCTGCTGGCGATGCCGCCGGACAATTCCCTGCCATCGGTCGCCATCGCCAAGGCGCTGATCCGGCGCGGGGCGCGCAATCTCCGCCTGCTCGGCGTGCCGGTGTCCGGCTTCGCGACCGACATCCTGATCGGCGCCGGCTGCGTCGCGGAACTGGAGACCTCCGCCGTCTCGCTCGGCGAGGCCGGCTTCGCGCCGCGCTTCTCGGCGGCGTTGCGCGAAGGCCGCATCGTCGTGCGCGACGCCACCTGCCCGGCGATCCATTCCATGCTGCAGGCGTCGGAAAAGGGCATCCCCTTCATGCCGCTGCGCGGGATCATCGGGTCCGACATCCTGGCCAACCGCTCGGACTGGAAGGTGGTCCCGAACCCCTTCGCCGAGGACGGCATGGACCCCATCGTGCTGCTGCCCGCCCGGCAGCCCGACTTCGCCATCTTCCACGCCGCCATGGCCGATTCCGAAGGCAATGTCTGGCTTGGCCGCCGGCGCGAATGTGCGACCATCGCGCATGCGTCGAAGGCCGCGCTGGTCACGGTGGAACGCCTCGTCGAAGGCAATTTCCTCGAGGATGAGCGCATGGCCGCGGGGGCCATCAGCAGCACCTATGTCACCGCGACGGCGATCGCCGAACGCGGCGCGCGCCCGGCGGCGCTGCTCGACGAATACGGGTTCGACGCCGCCTATGTCGCCGACTACGCCCGCGCGGCCAAGACCGAGGAGGGCTTCCGCGCCTGGCTCGACCGCGAGGTGCTGCACACCGCGCGGAAGGCCGCCGCAGCATGAGCGCCTCCGATCGCCCAGGCGCACAGGCGGAACCGGCGACCGGCGGCGTGAACCGGCCGGGCCTGCAGCCCGAGGGTATCGCCCCGGAAGAACGCATCGCGGCGGCGCTCGCGCGGCTGATCCTCGACCCTTCCGCGCCGCCGGCCCGGCACATCGCGGTGGGCGCGGCATCGCCGATCCCGGCGGCGGCGTGCTGGCTGGTGAAGCTGCTGGGTCATCCGGTGAAACTGTCCCTGCTGCACAAGCGCAGCGGCAATCCCTTCACCGAGGGCACGCGCGAATTGTTCGACCTGACCGGCCAGGGACGGATCGACCTGTTCTTCCTCGGCGGCGGGCAGATCGACGGGCAGGCGAACCTGAACCTGGTCGGCACCGGCGCATGGCCGGGCATGGGTGTGCGCTTCCCCGGGTCCTTCGGGTCGGCCTTCATGTACTTCATGACACCGCGCACCATCCTGTTCCGCGAGGAACACTCGCCCCGCGTGCTGGTGGACAAGGTGGACAACATCTCCGCCCCCGGCGTCTCGCCGCCGGGCGTGTTCCGGCGCGGCACAGCGCAGGCGCTGGTCACCGGCAAATGCGTGTTCCGCTTCCACCCCGACCGCGCGCGCTTCTCGCTCGACAGCCTGCATCCGGGCGAGACGGTGGACGGCGTGCGCGCCGCCACCGGCTTCGACTTCGACTTGGACGGCGCCATCCCCGCCACGGCCGACCCGACGGCGCAGGAATTGGCGCTGCTGCGTGGCGCGGTCTGTGACGAGATGCACGAAACCTATCCCGAATTCTGCCGCAAGGTGTGGGGACGCGCCGCCGCCGCCTGAATCCCCTGAACCGCCGGCGCGGAGGAGGCCGCGCATGCGACTGCCCTTCATCATCGCCCGCGCCGCCCGCCGGCCGGCATGACCCGGGCGATGTGGATCGTCCCCCTGGTCCTGGGCGGCATGGCGATCTGGATCGCGGTCGGGAGCATACGTGTCGCGCGCTGGCGCAGCGTGATCGGCACGGTGCGCCAGATCGCCCGCGCCGAGGACATCGATGCCTGGATCGTCACCTTCGCCTTCGACGAGCCCGGTGGCTGGACCAGCGAGGCAACCCTGACCGTCGATAGCCGCGACCAGTTCGCAGCAAGTGAGCAGGTCGCGCTGCGCCGCAACCCAATGGACCCGACCCAGATCGAGACGCTGCAGCCGCGGCGCATCGCCGCGGTCCTTGCGGTCCTGGTGGGCGCGACCGGGCTGTCGATCGCGGCACTCATCCTCGGCTGAAGCGCCCTCGACATTCGGCCGCCGCCGCCGCATCTTCCGCCCCTTTTCGAGGAGGAACCGGCGATGGATGACAATGCGGCGAGCGTAGGCGCGAGCATGCTCTCCGCCGGCGCGCTGGCCGGGCTGCGCGTGGTGGACCTCACCCGCGTCCTCGGCGGCCCCTACTGCACCATGGTGCTGTCCGACCACGGGGCGGAGGTCGTCAAGCTCGAACCCCCGCAGGGCGACGAGGTCCGCGACTGGGGCCCTCCGTTCAACGCCGATGGCGATGCCTCCTATTTCGTCGGCGTGAACCGCAACAAGCGCAGCGTCGGTCTCGACCTGTCCAGGCCGGCGGGGCGCGAGGTGCTGCTGCGCCTGCTCGACGGCGCCGATGTGCTGGTCGAGAACTTCAAGCCGGGTTCCATGGAGAAGTGGGGCCTCGGCTATGAAGCGGTGCTGTCGAAGAAGTTCCCCCGCCTGATCCATTGCCGCGTCTCCGGCTTCGGCGGCGAGGGCCCGCTCGGCGGCTTTCCCGGCTACGATGCCGTGCTGCAGGCGATGGTCGGGCTGATGTCGATCAACGGCACCGAGACCTCGGGGCCGACGCGCCTGGGCAACCCGATCGTGGACATCGCCACCGGCCTGTTCAGCACCATCGCCATCCTGATGGCGCTGCATGAACGCGCCACCTCCGGCCGCGGCCAGTATTGCGACATGACGCTGCATGATTGCGGCATGGCGCTGCTGCATCCGCATGCCGCGAACTTCTTCCTGTCGGGCAAGCGGCCGATGGCGACGGGCAACCCGCACCCGAACCTCGCGCCCTATTCCAAGTTCACCACCAAGACTTGCGAGATCTTCGTCGCCGCCGGCAACGATCCGGCCTTCCGCAAGTTCTGCGCCTTCCTCGAGATCCCCGAGGTCGCGAAGGACCCACGCTTCGCCACCAACGGCGAGCGCGTGATCAACAAGGCAGCACTGACCGAGGTGCTGAACGCCCGCTTCGCGAACGAGGACGGGCACGAACTGACCCGCCGCATGCTGGCCGCCGGGCTGCCAGCCGGACCGGTGCTGCATGTCGACGAAGCGATGGCGGCCGAACACACGGCCTTCCGCAACATGGTGGCGCAGATCGGCGATTTCCGTGCGCTGAACACACCAATCAAGCTGTCGCGCACGCCGGGCGGGGCACGGTCCGAACCGCCGCGCTTCAACCAGCATGGGCGCGACGTGCTGCTCGCGCGAGGCTTCTCGGAAGCCGAGATCGCCGGGTTGGAGAATGACGGGGTGATCGTCGGGTCGCGCCGGAAGTGACACCGCCGGGGGGGTTTGGCCCCTTCTTGCCGGGTTAGGCTGAAGGTTGGAGGGGGCTTCGCCCCTCCAAGCCACCCCACCAAAGGCCCAAGGCCTTTGGAAACCGTCACTTGGCAATTGGCATTGCGGCCAGTGTCCGGCGCCGGGATCAAGCCCTTGGCCCGAAGTGAACATCTCCTCTGGCGTAGACGATTGCGCCCGGCGCCAAGTCAAGGTTTCCAAAGGCCTTGGGCCTTTGGTGGGGGTGGTTCGGAGGGGGTGAAGCCCCTCCGGTTCCACCGTACAGGACCTTTACCAGCACTCATGGGGCGGTGCCCTCGCCTCATCGGCACTCCGTTACCCGAACCCCATGCGCCGCTGATCCTCCACGCCGACCAGCGCCTCGATCGAATCCTGCGCCAGAAGCCGGACCTGCTCCAGCAGCGGTGCGACCAGCGCCGCGGTCGCCGGTGTCGGCGACCGCCCCTGGCGGCGCGCCAGGTACACCGTGCGGAAGACTGCCGGTGCCAGGGGCCGGAAGCCGAGACCGTCCTCACGCATCGGCAGCGCCGCCAGCGCCGGCAGCGCGGCGACGCCGATCCCTTGCCGGATCATGCTCCGCAGACCGCCGACGCTCGACACTTCATGGCGCGCGCGCGGCATGGCGAGGCCGGCCGGGGCCTGGCGTTCCAGCAAGGCACGGATGCCGCTCTCACTGCCGAGGCTGAGCATCGGGTGATCCCGCAAGGCGCCCCAGTCGAGCGGCGTCGTCTCCGACAGCAAGGGATGGCCCGGTGGACACGCGACGCCGAAGCGGTCGCGCAGCAGCGGCACGGCATCCATCGCGGGGTCGGGCTCCGGCAAGGTGGTCAGGGCGATGTCGGCCTCCCCGCTCAGCAGCCGTCGCGTCGCGCCGCCGGTGTTCTCCTCGAGGATGCGCACCTGGATGCCGGGATAGCGCCGGTTGAGCACGGCAAGCGCGGGAGCGAGCGCATGGCTGACCAGGGAGGCGGTGGCGGCAACCACCACCAGCCCCCTCTCCCGCCGTGCATGGGCTTCAAGGTCGTCGAGCGCCTGTTCCATCTCCTCCAGCATGCGGCCGGCCAGGGCGACGAAGCGTTCGCCATGCAGTGTGGGCGTGACCGAACGGGTGCTGCGGTCGAGCAGCTTCAGGCCCAGTTCTGCCTCCAGCGCCTTGATGCTGACGGTCAGCGCGCTCTGCGTGACGTGCAACTGGGCGGCGGCGCGGGTGAAGCTGCGTTCCTGCGTGACGGCCAGGAAGGCGCGCAGCTGTCGGAGCGTTACGTTGCGACTCATGAGATAAATCTATCAATCATCAAGATAAATGAAATAGACTTGTGGCCCCGCCTGCGCTGCCCTTCCGGACGTGACGGGCGCAGGCCCGCGGGACGGATGGGCCGGGAGGAAACAGGACATGCCGCAGGAGGAGACCGGCCAAGGCCGGCCTTTGCGGGGACGCGCGTGGCGACGGCGCCGGCTGCTGGGCGGCCTCGCCGGCGCCATGGCCGCGCCGATGCCGGGCGCGCGCGCCAACGCCGCCGCCTGGCCGGGCGACCGGGTAACGATCGTCGCCTCCCTGCCCGCGGGTTCGACCGTGGACCTGACCACGCGGGTCTATGCCGACCAGTTGTCGCGCATGTGGGGCAAGCCGGTCATCGTGGACAATCGCGGCGGCGGCAATGGCGTGCTGGCCTGCCAGATGGTGGCGCGGGCGCGCCCCGACGGGCTGACGCTGCTAGCCACCTCGGCGATGACGCATGCGGCGAACCCCTCGCTGTATGCGCGGCCGCCCTATGACGCGGTCGGGGAATTCGACGCGGTGGCGCGCTACGGCGCCTCGCCTTTCGTGGTGATGGCCTACAGGGGCCTCGGCGCGCCGAGCCTCGCAGTACTGACCGAAACGCTGCGCCGGCGGCCGGGCGAATACAGTTTCGGCGCCGGCACCGTGCCGTCGCGCCTGGCGGCCGAGTTGTACCGGCAGGTCATCGGTGCCGAGGCGGTGCATGTCGGCTATCGCGGCAACCAGGCCGGCTTCCCCGATCTGGTCAATGGCCGCATCGCCTTCATGGCGGTCGATGTGGTGGGCGCCAAGCCGCTGGTCGATCGCGGCGACGTGGATGCGGTCGCTCTCAGCGATGTCGAACGCCACCCGGCGGTGCCGCAGGTGCCCACCAGCGCCGAGGGCGGGCTGCCCGCCTATCGCTTCACCACATGGTCGGGGATCTACGCGCCCAAGAACACGCCGCGCGAGGTGATCGCCCGCATCCATGCCGACATGACCGAAGCCTATGCCATGCCGGAGGTGCGCTCGCGCATCCTGGCCATGGGCGGATCGCAGGCCCCGCCGATGGGACCCGACGACTTCCAGGCCTTCACCATCGCCGAAATTGCCGCCTGGGGCCGGATCATCCGGCAGGCCGATATCCACGTCGAATAGGAGGAACCGCCATGAACCAGATCCCGAACCCGCGCTGGACCGGCCCGCGCATCAAGCATGAATCGACCACCGCCACGCCCTACGCCGCCATCACGGTCGAGAAGCTGACGCCGATCATCGGCGCCACGGTCGGCGGCGTGGACATCGGCAACCCGACCGAGGCGCAGATGGCCGAGATCCATCGCGCGCTCGCCGAGAACCTGGTGATCTTCTTCCGCGACCAGCATCTGAGCGCCGGGCAGCACCTCGATTTCGGCCGCCGCTTCGGGGAGTTGCACATCCACCCCGCCGCGCCGACCGAAGGCGGCCATGCCGGGCTGATGGTCATCAAGGCCGACCGCGACAGCCCGCGCGCAAACGGCGAAGGCTGGCATTCCGACGTGTCCTGCGACGAGGAGCCGCCGATGGGCAGCATCCTCTACATCAAGCAATGCCCGCCGGTCGGCGGCGACACGCTGTTCGCCAACATGTACGCCGCCTACGATGCGCTGTCGGACCGCATGAAGGCGTATCTCGAAGGCCTGACCGCGGTGCATGACGGGGAGGAGAACTACCGCGGCACCTACGCGAATTTCGGCGTGAAGGACCGCCCGGCCTATCCGCGCGCCATCCACCCCGTGGTGCGGACACATCCGGTGACGGGGAAGAAGGCGCTGTTCGTGAACAAGGGATTCACCCGGCGCATCCTGGACGTCCCGGTGGACGAGAGCACCGGGGTGCTCGCCTACCTGTTCGAACACATGGCCAATCCGCTGTTCCAGTGCCGCTTCCGCTGGCAGGAGAATTCCGTGGCGTTCTGGGACAACCGCTGCGCCCAGCACCGCGCGATGTGGGACTACTGGCCAGCCACGCGCTACGGCAACCGCGTGACGGTGAAGGGCGAGCGGCCGGTCTGACGGCGACAGGGGGCGCCGCGACAGGGATGCGCGGCGCGGCGACCGGAGAGGGCCTTGCCCCCTCCGGGCCACCCCCACCAAAGGCCTAAGGCCCTTGGGAACCTCGACTTGGCGCTGTGGGCAAGGTGCGCCCGAACGATGAGGGGGGCGCCGACCACAGGGCCGGTGCGCGGGGTACATCCCGCCACGGCCGCCTTGCGCCGAACATTGGTTCGCAAGGGGCCATTCCACCGGAACGAAGCCGCTCCGTTCTTCCGCCTGGCCCGGCACCAACGCATCCTGCGATCATGGCCGCCGCCCATGGCATGGCGTCCCAGTGCCGGCGAATGATATTCAACAATTTGGTTGAATGATCGGCCAAGGCCGCTATATTCAACGACATGGTTGAATTAGAATCCCCGCAACTGGACAGCGTCTTCCACGCCCTCGGCGACGCCACCCGCCGGCGCATGCTCCACGCCCTCGCGGATGGGGAACGGACCGTCGGCCAGTTGGCCGAGCCCTTCGCCATCTCGCTGGCCGCGGCCTCGAAGCACATCAAGGCGCTCGAACATGCCGGGCTGATCCGCCGCGAGGTGCGCGGCCGCACGCATCTGTGCCGCCTGGCTCCGGGGCCGCTCGCCTCCGCCCACGCCTGGCTGACCTTCTACGAGCGCTTCTGGACCGGGCGTCTGGACGTCCTCGAACAGCTCCTCCGTGAGGAGGATTCACGCCCACCAACCATCCCCCCCCAAGGAGACGAACGATGAATGACCTTTCGCCCATGGACGCCTATGGCGTGCTGAGCAAGCCGGCGACGCTGACCATCAAGCGCCTGCTGCCCGGCCCGATCGAGCGGATCTGGGCGTACATCACCGACAGCGATTTGCGCCGGCAGTGGCTGGCGTCGGGCCCGATGGAGGCAGTGGTTGGCGCGCCCGTCGAATTCGTCTGGCGCAACGATGAACTGACCGATCCGCCCGGCCAGCGGCCGGAAGGCTTCTCGGCGGAACACCGGCTGGTCTGCACCATCACCGACATCGATCCGCCGCGTCGCCTGTCCATCACCTGGGGCAGCACCGGCGGCGTCACCTTCGAACTGGAACCTGCCGGCGCGAAAGTGTTGCTGACCGTCACGCATCGCCGCGTGGCCGACCGCGCCATGCTGCTGAATGTCAGCGCCGGCTGGCACATGCACCTGGATGTGCTGGCGGCCCGCGCATCGGGGATGCAGCCGCAGCCCTACTGGGATGGCTGGGTGCGTCTGCGGCGGATCTACGAACAACGCATCCCGGACTGACCCACCCGCCGTGCCGATGCGCTGTCGTCGGCACGGCGAACGATACCCGTCGCAGGCCGGTCTGGCGGCGGCGCGCAACAGCACGGCTGTCATGCCGGCGCCGCCAAAGGGCTGGCCGGCATCCCCCTGCGGGGCGCATCGGGGTCGCGTCGCCGAATCGGCCGGCGCGAGGTCGCGCAGGCTCCCCCGGACACTACGCCACGGGCGGGCCGGGTTGCAGGATTAATGCCTGGTCCGCTGCATCGGCCGGTCGAGCGAAGCCGCGCACGAAGGCTTCCTGGGCCTCGGTTTCAATGGCCTCGGGCAGATACCGCGCGCGTAGCCACGCGACCGGGTCGCCCTCCACGGCCCCGGCAAGGCGCGCCAGGCACGCCATCGCCAGGCCGCTGCGCCCCAAACCGGCCTTGCAGCCGATGTGATAGGCATCGCCCGGCCGTGCGCGCATCGCGGCGAGCATGGCCGACAGCACCGCGTGCAGCGCCGCGGCCTCGGGCACGCCGAAATCGGGCACGTCGAGCCGCCATTCCGCCGCCGCCACGCGCGCCGAGTGCGCTTCGAGGCACAACCCGCGCGCGCCATCCGGCAGGGCGTCGAACGGCCCGCCGGTCACCCGCACGGGACGTCCGTCGACCAGCAGCGTCAGCACGCCGCGCGGCGTCACGGCTGCGCGCGCAGCGACCGCAAATAGGCGATGAGGTCGGCAAGGTCGGCTTGCGTCATCCGCGCATAGTAGCCGTAGCCCATCGGCGGAAACATCTGGCGCCCATCGGCCGAGACGCCCTGCGTCACCGCGCGGATGATCTGCGCATCGGTCCAACCGCCGATGCCATGCTCGCGGTCGGGCGAGATGTTTCGCGCGACGGAGGTGCCCCAGGGCCCGTCGAAGGTCTGCCCCCCGGCACCTGTGCGCGACCAGTCGCGCTGCCCGGTCGGCTCCATCGGCGTGTGGCATTCGATGCAATGGCCGAGCGGACCGGCCAGATAGGCGCCGCGCGCCACCGGGTCGTTCGCCGGCGGGTTCGCCACGCCCGCGACAGGCGGCCCATAGGCCGGCGGCAGCGGCATCCGGTACTGGCTGGCCGGCACGGCGTTGCGCACCGCCGGCACGCTGCGCAGATAGGCGACCATCGCCGCAAGGTCGCTGTCGGAGATGCCGCGGTACAATTCGATCGGCATGGGCGGGCCGATGATGCGGCCATCGGGCCGGATACCCTCGCGGATGGCGCGGGCGATCTGCGCGTCCGTCCAGCGGCCGATCCCCGTCTCCGGGTCTGGCGTGATGTTCGAGGCGATCGCGCGGAAGGGTGCCTCGTCGAAGACCTGGCCGCCGGCCAGCGCCATGCCGGGCAGGTCGCCCTGCGGGCTCTTCGGCGTGTGGCAATTGCCGCAGCCGGCGATCGATTCCACCAGGTAGCGGCCGCGCGCCAGGGAATCGGCCGGCTGCGCCACCGACGGCCAGGCCACAAGAATCATCCAACCGGCCAATGCGGCCTGTCCCAGGCGAACCATCATCGCTGTCCCTCGCTCCCTTTGGCGTGAACAATGCGATGACCCGCCATGGCTCGCCAAGCGGGACGTGACGTGCGGCGGACGGAATCGGATCGTGCCAGCCCCCTCCCCCGCCGGGCCGTCAGCGCGGAACCTGGGCGTGCGGACCCGCCCCGCGCGGCGGGCATTCGGCGCCCGGCACCACGGCGCGGCCCATGCGTCGCCCCAAGGCGGGGGTCCGGCAGTCAGGCACCGCCATCCGGCTCAGGCGTGAATCGGAAGGTGGCGACCAGTCCGGTGGGCTTGAAGTCCCGCGTCACCTCGCCGGGGACGGTATCGCTGTCGAAGGCGCGGCTGATGAGGAAGGCACCGAAGCCGTCGCGCAGCGGCGGCGCGGCGATCGGCGGTCCGCCTTCCTCGCGCCAGGTCAGCCGCACGACGCCGGCATCCTCCCGCCGCCATTCGAGCGACACCTTGCCGTCCGGCACCGACAGCGCGCCATACTTGGCCGCATTGGTTGCGAGTTCATGGAGCACGAGCGCAAGGCTCAGCACCTGGCTCGGTCCGAGCAGCGGCGCCGGCCCGGCTTCCCCGTCGATCGCGAGCCCGCCCCCGCCAATGCCAAGCCACGGCGCCAGCGCGATGCGCAGCACCTCGGTCAGCGCGGCATGCCGCCAGCCCGTATCGAACAGCAATCCATGCGCCCCGGCGAGGCTGCGCAGGCGCGCGCCGAACATTTCGAGGAACAGTTCGCCATCGCCTTCCGCGCCGGCCCAGCTCTGGTTCGCCAGGCTCTGCACCGTCGCGATCACGTTCTTCACGCGATGGTTCAGCTCGCGGATCAGCAGCAGCCGTTCGGCATCGGCGGCACGACGAGCGGTGATGTCCTGCATCAACAGGATCAGCGTCGGCGCCTGCCCCTTCACCGCATCGGCGCGAGCGATGGCGTGCCACGATCGACGGTCGCGCGGCGCGCCGGGCCCGTCGATCGTCGCATCCGACACCTGGCCCCGCCCCGCGAGGGCCGACCGCAGCAACGCATGCACCGGCGCCGCCAGCCCATCCGGCAACGCCTCGACCACGCGGCGGCCGCGCACCGCCGCCGCGGTGCGGCCCGCCGCCTCGCCGAACGCCTCATTGACCACAAGGAAGCGCAGCCGGGCATCGAGCATCGCGATGCCGAGCGGCGCGGTCTCGACAATGGCCCGGGCGCGCGCGGCGGCCTGCTCCTCACGCCCGCGGCCGATGCGCTGGCCGCCGAGGCCGGCCGCGAAGGCGATGGCGATCAGCGCGGCCACCGCCGCGCCACCCCAGCGCAGCAATTCCTCCGCGGCTCGCGAGGCGTGCGTGGCCAGAGCATCGGTGATCGCATGGACCTGTTCGACCAGGCGCCGTGCGTCGTCCATGTGGCGCTTGCCGACGCCGGCACGCACCCGCGCCAACGCCGCCGCCTGGCCGACTTCGACGAAGTCCCGCAGCGTCGCCTCGAGTTCGACCCGCTTCGCAGTCGCGGCATCCAGCAGGTCCTGCAGGACAGCGCCCAGGGTGTCGCCGGGGGGCTGCTCGGCGCGCATGGCGGAAAGGCCCGCAAGGGCCGGGGGCAGCGTCGCGTCCGCCCGGCGATAGGGGGCGAGATAGGCGTCCTCGCCGGTCAGCAGGTAGCCGCGCTGCCCGGTCTCGGCATCGAGCAGGGCGGAGAACAGGGCGTCGGCGGCGATCGCGACATCGCGCGCCCGCCGCGCATCGCCCGCCAGTGTGGTTATGCGCGGCGCGCCCAGGCCCAGCAGGCCGAGCGCCAGCAACAGGGCCAGCGTTGCCAGCACCCAGGCGAACCTGCCGCTTCGGCGATCCGGGATGATCGTGCGCGGCATGGGTTTCCCCGGCTCAGTGGCCGGATGAGCTGCCGTTGCCGCCGACCACCACGGGTTCCAGCAGGCTTTCGGCCTCCCGCTTCAGTCGCAGGTAGGAGCGAATGGAAAACGGCAGCATGCCGAGATAGGCCAGCCCGGCGAGCGCCAGCGCCGCCCATGGTTCGGCCAGCAGCACCGCGACGAACAGCCCGGTGCCGAGCAGCAGCGGCAGCACATAGGCCCGCGGCACCCGGAAATTCTTGAAGGACCAGGTCGGCAGGGTGCTGACCAGCAACCCCGCCACCAGCACCATCATCAGTCCGACGAAGGCCGGGTGGCGCGCGGCGGAGGCCAGCAACGGCCAGTCGATCTGGCTGAACCACAGGCCGAGGAACAGCGGCACCATCACGCAGACCGCGCCGGCCGGCGCCGGCACGCCGGTGAAAAAGTTGTAGGTATAGGCGGGCTTCACCCCCGGCCCGACATCGAGCGCCGCGTTGAACCGCGCCAGCCGCAGTGCCATGCACACCGCGAACATCAGGCAGGGTGCGAAACCCAGCGCCCGGTAGTCGTGCATGGTCCACAGGTACAGCACCATGGCCGGGGCGACGCCGAAGCACAGGAAGTCCGACAGGCTGTCGAATTCCGCGCCGAAGCGCGACGTCGCCTTCAGCAGCCGCGCGAGCCGCCCGTCGAGCCCATCGATCACGCCGGCAACCAGGATCAGCGTGGCGGCCTGTTCGAAGCGGTCCTCGAAGGCGAAGCGGATGGCGACGAGGCCGCAGCACAGGCCCAGCATCGTCATGATGTTGGGGATCAGCCGGTTGAACGACTGGCCTTCGACGCGCGGCCGCGTGCGCGGGCGGAAGCGTCGGCGGAGGCGCCGGACCCGGCCCTCCTCGCCGCTCATGTGCCCAGCTCCGCGATCACCGTCTCGCCGCCGATCATGGTCTGGCCCTCCCGTGCGAGCGGCAGCACGCCATGGGGCAGATAGACATCGGTGCGGCTGCCGAAGCGGATGATGCCGAAACGCTCGCCCGCCTGCACGGAATCCCCGGCCTTGGCATCGCACAGGATGCGGCGCGCGACGAGGCCGGCGATCTGCACCACCGCGAGGTCGCGGCCGTCCGGCAGGGCGATGGCCAGGGCGTTGCGCTCATTCTCCTCGCTGGCCTTGTCCAGATTGGCCGAGAGGAACTTGCCATGGTGATAGGCGACGCGGGTGACGGTGCCATCCACCGGCATGCGGTTCACATGCACGTCGAGCACGGAGAGGAAGATCGCCACGCGCCAGCGCGGCGCATCGCCCAGGCCGAGTTCGACCGGGGGTGCGGCCATGATGACCGAGGTGACATGCCCATCGGCCGGTGCGAGCACCATGCCCGGCCGGTCGGGCGGCACCCGTTCCGGGTCGCGGAAGAAGTAAAGGCAGAAGGCGACGAAGGCCGCGCCGAGCCAGAACAGCCAGTTGCCAAGAAGGACCAGGCCGAGCAGCGGAAGGACCAGGCCGAGCAGCGCGACCGCGCCCCCGCCGATCAGGAAGGGTCGCGCGGCCGGATGCGGCGGCGCGAGCACCATGCGGAGGCTTTGTTCAAGGGCCATGTCGCGGCGGTTATGGTGTGTTCATCCCTTTGGGACAACCCTGAAGGGCCATGGACACGATCGAACTCGGCCGCTTCGCGGTCGCCCCCGACGGCGCGCTGACCGCACGCCACCCGCCGGAACCCCCGGCCCTGCGCTTCGCCTGGCGGGGGCGGCCCTGCCAGGCGCATCTCGATGCCGGGTCGATCCGGCTGGAAGCGGACGCCGCGCGCATCCCCTCCACCGCCGAGCGGCCGGGCGACCGGTCGCGCGCCTTCGCGGCGGTGGCCGCGCTGCCGCGACGTTTGCCGGAAGGCTGGCAAGCCCGATTGCTGCCGGACCATCGCATCCGGATCGAAGCCGAGGCGCCGATGGACAATCCGTCCAACGCCACGGCGCTCGTGGCGGCGCTGGTGCGATTCGCGCTGGCGCTCGACCCCCACCTGGACGCGCTGGAGGCGGAAGGCGCGGACTGACGCTCGGCCGGCCGCCGCGGACCTTCGGGTACCGCGCCCGTGCAACTCGCATGAATGCGGGCAAGCAACCGGCCGCCACGCGCGATCTGCGCGGGGCTTGATGCCGTTCCATCGGCGGGTCGGGCGTCAGCGCACCACGGTGGCGGGCTGGCCCTCCGGCAGGGCAAAGATCTGTCCTGGGAAGATCCGGTGCGGGTCCCGTATCTGGTCGCGATTGGCCTGGTAGATGACGGTGAAGCGGGTGCCGCGGCCATAGGTGGCGCGCGCGATGCGCCACAGATTGGTGCCGGGCTGCACCACGACGCGATGCGCATCGAAGGCATTGGACGGCAATTCGTCGCGCTGGAAGGGGACCTCGATGCGTGCGGCGACGGTGCCGGCGGCGGCAATCTGGTCCACGCGCAGCGAATTGCGGCCGACCGGCGGCTGCTGGTCCGGTGCCAGTAGCCAGCGCCCGGCGGCATCGGCCACCGCGTCGCCGGCATGGCGTTCTCCGACATAGACCCGCACCGAGGCCCCCGGCGGCGCGGAGCCGGAGAAGCGGATCGAGCCGCCTTCCTCGTAATCGACCGAATCCATGCCGAGGCGCGGCGTGGCATTGCGCGCCTGGCCAGCCGGCGGGGCGACCTGCGGCCCCTGCAGGATGCGCGGCGCCGTCGCCGCCGCGGCAGGCGGGATCAGCACCGCGATCGGGCCAGATGCGGCCTCGGCCGGCGGCGAATCGGCGGCGGCGGTGGCGCCGCGCGCCACTTGGGCCGGCGCCGATTCGGGCACCACCACCACGACGGCATCAGGCCCGGCGGTTTCCTCCCCGGCCAGGCGGGAGCGCAACGACAACTCCCAGGCACCGGACGGCAGCGGATCGGCCGGCAGGATCACCCACTCGCCACGCCCGTCGGCCCGGGCCCGGCCGAGCTCGCGCCGGCCATCGACGAACAGCAGCACTTCCGCCCCCGGCGCGGCGCGGCCGGCAACCACCGCCGAGCCGCGCGCGCCGACGCGCACCACATCGAATCGCGGTGCCTGGGCGGTGGTCGCGGCGGCCGGTGCCGCAGCCGGCGGCACGGCGGTGCCTGGCGCGGTGCTGGTGCCCGGCGCGGCGGCCGCTGGCGATGCCGCCGCTGCGGCCGGGGTTGCGGTGGCCGCTGCAGAGGATGCGGCGGGGGCGGGCTGCGCGGCGCTGCGCGGCAGGTCCGGCGCGGCGGTGGTCGCCGGCGCGGCAGCCATGCGCGCCGGTTGCGGCACCTCCTCGGAGGGCCACAGGCCGTAGATGAGGGCCGACAGCAGGACGAGCCCGCCAAGGCCGAGTAGCGCAGTGGGCCGCATTGCGGAATCCGCCGATGTCCCCTGATCCTTACAGCCGAACCGACCCGGCTGTGCAGACGGAAAACAGCAATGCGGACAGCATTCGCGGTGGCGGCGCTTCAGCGTGCCAGCAGGAATGCCGCGGCGACGGCCGGCGCGGCCGCGACGGCCGGGCCAAGCCATGCGGCCAGGCGCGGCCCGGCCCGCCCGGCGATGCGCCCCGCCAGCAGCGGTCCGGCGAGCAACGCCAGTCCCGGCGCCGCCGCGGCCGCGACATCGGCCGCTGCCGCCCGCGCCATCACCGGCACCGCGGCAACCCCGACCAGCCCCAGCACCAGCGGCAGGCGGGACGCCGGTGCCGACGCCGCCCCGAAGGCACCGCCGGCGAGCAGCGCGCCCATGCCCGCCAGGGCAAAGGCGGCATAGGGGCCTGGTGCCGCCGCCGCCATCAGGCTGGCCGCCAGCGCGGCCCAGCCGATGATCAGCGCCGGGGCGCCCGCATCGCGGCGCGGCAGCAGCAGCAGCGTCATGGCCACCGCCAGGGCGAGAGTCTGAGGGGCCGCCCGCATCAGGTCCGGCGGATGCAGGGGCGCCCCGGCCATCCACCAGGCGCCTGCCACCACGCCCACGGCACTGCCGAAAACCCGCAGGACAGGACGCGGCAGGCTGGCGAGCAGGCCCGCGAGCAGCCCGATCAGCACCAGCGCGGGCAACCGCTCCGCCAGGTGCCGAGGCGAGGCGCTGATAACCCCGAGCACCGCAGCGAAGCCGGTGACGAGACCAAGTCCGACCGCCGGCCCACCCCATCGCGCGCGCCGCGCCAGCCGCGCCGCGCCCGCCACCACCAGCGTCACGACGCATGCCACGGCAAAACCCCGCCACTCGGCGGGCAGGTCGACTGTCATGGCGGCATCCTGCCATGCGGCGCGGCGCCTGGCGCAAGGCGTCGCGCACCGTGAGCACCCATGGCACGCTGCGCTGGCGCAAGGAGATTCGGCATGGCGGAACAGACGGTGGCGGTAAAGGTCTGGGACGGCTGGGTCCGGCTGTTCCACTGGGGCGTGGTGGCCTGCATGCTGATGTCCTATGTCAGCGCCAAGACGGATGCCTGGAACATCCACTACCTGTCCGGCTACACGCTGCTGGCCCTGGTAATCTTCCGCATCGCCTGGGGGCTGGTCGGATCGGAGAACGCCCGCTTCAGCGGGTTCATCCGCTCACCCCTGGCCGCGTTGCGGCACCTGGCACATTTCACGCGGCGCGAGCCGGATACCGAGACGACGCACAACGCCGCCGGCGCCTGGATGGTGGTGGTGCTGCTGCTGATGCTGCTGGTGCAGGCGACCAGCGGCTTGTTCACCAACCACGATGTCGGCATGACCTATTCGGCGCATGGGCCGCTGGCCAATGCGGTGGCGGAGGGGACCTCGGAATGGGTCTCCACCCTGCACGTCAAGTTCATCAACCTGCTGCTGATCGCGGTCGGGCTGCACGTGACTGCGGTGCTGGCCTACGCGGTGGTGAAGCGGCAGGACCTGATCGGGCCTATGGTGACCGGGGTGAAGCAGTTGCCGTCCACCTCCGCCCGCGCCCCGCGACATGGTTCGGCGGTGCTGGCGGCGGCGCTGGCCGCCGCTGCCGGCGGCGCGGTGCTCACCATCACGCGGCTGGGCGGCTGAGCCTGCACGGGATGCGCGCTGCGCGCATCCCGTGCCGCACTCAGCGCGCCGGACCGCGATTGGCGCGATGACAGGCGGCGCAGGCCGCGCCGACCTGGTTGAAGGCGGTCGTGGTGGCCGCGAGATCGCCCGACGCGGCTGCCACGCGGAGGCTTCCCAGCGCGGTGACGATCGTCGTCCTGGCCGCCTCGAAGCCCGCGGGGTCGGACCAGATCACCGGCAGGGCGCGGGTCGGACCGGTGTCGCTGCCCGGCGGATACAGCGCCTGCAGGTTGCGATAGAATCCCGCGATCGTGTCGACCCGCTCGACGAGCGGGCGGGTGTCGCCGCGCGCATCGAGCACCGCCTTGATCGCCTCCATCTGGCGGCCCTCGGCCCGCATGCCCTCGCGCCGCTGCGTGATGACATCCTGTGCGACCGCGGTCCCGGCCATGCCGAGCAGCGCAACAGCGATTCCGGCGATCGTCCCAGACTTCATTCGGCTTCCCCTGTCGGTCCCTGATCTGCCGCGACGCGGCAGCGCGTTGGAAGGTGGCGCGACCTGTCCGACAGCGCAATGGCAGCCGGCGAAATCCCGCCCCCACCCCGTCTTGCAGTGCCGATGACGGGCCGCTATACCGCCGCCTCCGCAGCAGACCCGGCGCCGGAGTGTAGCTCAGCCTGGTAGAGCACTGTGTTCGGGACGCAGGGGCCGGAGGTTCGAATCCTCTCACTCCGACCATTCCCGGTCATGCCGCGGCCGCAGGCCCCCCGAGCAATCGGGGGGCTTTTGCGTTTCAGGGCCCCGCCCGCCGATTGCCGCGGACCGCCCAGGCGATCAGCCACTTCGCCGGCCACACCCAGACGATGCCGGCAGCGGCGAAGAACAGGGATTCGATGGCCCAGTGCAGGCCGCGGACATGGTCCGCCAGCAACAGCACGACCACGACATAGGCGATGAAGCCGCCGATACCGGCGAGCGAGGCGATCATGTTGCGTGACATGCCCTGCACTTGACGCGTCCGGCGCCCGCCGCCAAGCCCCGCCGCCGTGAATGGACAGTGCCGCGGCCCATCCGCCACTCTCCGCGCCACAGACCCCCAGCAGGATCGGCACCGACGACGTGACGAGCGATACCATCGACCTGAAGTCCCACATCCGCGGCATTCCGGATTTCCCGAAGCCCGGCATCCTGTTCTACGACATCTCGACCCTGCTGCGGCACGGGCCGGCCTGGAAGGCGGCGATGGGGCGGCTGGCGGACATCATTCGCCCGCACAGGCCGGACCTGCTGGCAGGCATCGAAAGCCGCGGCTTCCTGGTGGCGGCGCCGCTCGCACTCGAACTCGGCCTGGGCTTCGTCATGCTGCGCAAGCCGCGCAAGCTGCCGGGGCTGACCATCGGGCTGAACTACGCGCTGGAATACGGCACCGACCGAATCGAGATGCAGGCCGATGCGGTGGAGAAGGGACAGAAGGTCGTGCTGCTGGACGACCTGCTGGCGACCGGCGGGACCATGGCGGCGGGGATCAACCTGCTGCGCCAGGCGGGCGCCGAGGTGCCCTGCGCCGCGGCGCTGATCGAACTGACCTTCCTGGAAGGGCGCAAACGGATCGACACGGCCTTCGAGGCGCTGGTGGCCTACGACGCGTAGGCTCCGCAGGGGCCTTGCCGCTGGCACGGCGAGGCTCCGTTCCGCCTACCGCCGCGCGGCCCACCACCGGACCACGCGCCAGAGCGGCACCGCCAGCAGGTTGACCAGCACCATCCGCACCAGGTGCAGACCCAGCACCAGGGGCACCGCCAGCACGAGCGCCTGCGCCGTCACCACCATTTCCGGCAACCCACCCGGCGCCAGGCCGAGCACGACGGACACCAGCGGCAGGCCAGCGGCCCAGCCGAGTCCGAGCCCGGCGACCACCAGCAGGGCCGACACCGCGGCGCCCGACGCCAGCCCGGCCAGCACCAGCCGCTGCGGTGCGCTGCCAAGGCCCTCGCGCGCCAGATGCGCCCCGAGACTTGCCCCCATCGCCACCTGCGCCGCATCGACCATCCACCGCGGCACGCCGGATGGCAGAGCCCCATTGGCGGACAGCCCCAAGGCCAGCAGGCAGGGCGCGAACATCGCGGCATTGGCGAGGCCGATCCGCCGCCCCGCCAGCGCAGCCAGAACCCCGCCGGCCAGCAGCAGCAGCAGCCCGCCCCAATCCAACGGCGGCAGTGCCGCGGCGAAGACCGAGGCGTCGCCGGGCGTGGCGAGCACGCCCATCAGCGCCGGATAGGTCAGCACCACCGTGGCCATGCGGATGGATTGCGCGATGGTCACCGCCGGTACCGCGACGCCGGCCTGCGCCGCGAGCATCGCCATCGCCACAACGCCGCCGGGGATGCAGGCGAACAGGGCGGTGCCGCCATCGACGCGAGCGATCCGCCGGTACAACGGCGCCACCGCCGCGCCCGTCAACAGGACCAGCATCCCGCCGACCAGCATGGCCGGCAGCGCCGCCGCCACGGCTTCCAGCACCGGCGCGGTGAAGCCTTGGCCCAGCGCCAGGCCGAGCACGATCAGCCCCGCCGGTCGCGCCGTCGCCGGGACCGCCGCCGCATCGCGGATCGTCAGATAGGCCGTCGCCACCAGCGCGCCGATCATCCAGCCAAGTGGCAGGCCGACGGCGGTGAGCAACCCGCCCGCCAACAGGCTCAGCAGCAGCGTGCGCAGATGGGAGTCGGTCAGGCGAGGAGGTGTATCGGCCACGATGGGAGACAAAGTCGGCGCCCGGCCGCCGCAGGTCAAAGTCGACGGCGCGTCGTTGTGACATCGCCACGTTTACCGGGGCTTCACGAACGGACGCGCAATATGGATCAGGAGCACAGCGTCATGCCGACCGATCTTGTCCTTCGCGCCATATCGACCGCCGAACCCGTCCGGGCTGCCGCCCGCGCCGCGGGCCAGGCGATGGCCGCCGAAACCGTGCCCGCCGTCGCCGCGCCGGCGACGCCCAATCCGCGCCTGCGGCTGGATGGCAGCCTCGGGATGGTCGTGCTGGAGTTCCGCGGCGCGGCCGGGGAGGTCGCGAACACGATCCCCTCCCCGCGGGCCATCGCCGCCTATCGGGCAGCCGCGATCTCGGACGCGCCGGTACCGTTTGGCGTGGCGCCGCGGGCGGAACCCGCACCTGCGCCGACGCACGATGTCGCTGTCGACTGACCGCCCCGATGCCAGCAGGCACGAAGGTCAGGCGGGCGGATACCCCGCCGCCCTCGGACAGACCCAGCACCCGGATCGTGGCCCCGCCTCGATCCGCGAGCGCACGGCGCGACCGCGCCCAGACCATCATCCGGCCCCGGCGCTTCAGTGCATGGTGCGAAGGCCAGGCGGGCGGATGCCCGCCGCCCGCCGCTTGAGGGTCAAACGAAAAGCTCCGAGGCTCGGGATCAGGCGCCGACCAGTCCGGTGGCGACCTGGTCGTTCACTTCGATCAGGAAGGCGAGATCGGGCACCGGCGCATCCATCTCCCGCAGCACGGCGCGGCCGAGCGAGACGAGCCCGGCGCGCATCGGCGGCGGCAATTGGTTGGAAGGGTCCAGCAGCGCGGTTTCCATCGCCAGCCACAGCCGGCGATTATCGGCAACCGCGCGCACCCGCCCCGGCCCCTCATCCTGCAGGGACGCACGCAGGCCGAAGTTGACCCGGCGGATCACGTCCGCCTCCTGTTCGCGTGGGTCGCGCGCGGCGCGCGCCGCGCCATAGGCACGGACGATGTCGGCAAGCGTCATCTTGGCTCAGTCCTCCGTCTCGCCACGGGTGGAGGGTGCGATGCCGAGCACGACCTCCTCATGCCGCATCACCCGACGCACGAATTTCAGCGCCTGGTAGCATTCATCGGCCTCGGCCGCCGACAAGGCTCGGTCGAGCAGGTCGCGCGCAAGGGTGGAGGTGGTCGCGGCCTGGAAGTCGGCGATCAGGCGCCGCGCAACGGCCAAGCCGGCCTCGCGTTCATCCTCGTCGCCGATATAGGCGGTCTGCAAGGCGAAGTAGATGCGACGCGCGGGGCTCGACGCCGTCTCGGGCGTCATCAGCTGCTTGCCGAAGAGAAAGCGCGCCTTGGCGGTCAATTCGATGCGCGCGCGATTGCGGAAGCGGATCGGCGCGCCGTTCACGACCATCAGGTCGCCCTGTCGCAGTTCAAGCACCAACGTGGACATCCTGTCCTCCCGGCCGGGGTGAGAAGGGCGCGGCCACCGCCGAAGCGGAGACCGCCGCCGGGATCAGCGGAACAGGCTCAGGAGGGTCTGCGGCGCCTGATTCGCGATGGACAGCGCCTGGGTGCCGAGCTGCTGGCGGATCTGCAGCGACTGCAGCCGCGCCGATTCCTTGGCGAGGTCCGCATCGATCAGCGCGCCCAGGCCGGATTCAAGGGAATCGACCTTGTCCTTGTTGTAGGCGACCTGCGCGTCGATGTAGCGCGAGTCCGAACCGAACTGGTTCAGCGCATCGCTGATCGAGGACTGCACCGTCTCGAAGTCGCCGCCCGTGCCCAGCGCGGCCTGCGCGCCCGCCGCATCGGTCGGTGCCGTCGCGACGATCAGCGTGCCGGCGCCGTCCACCGCCGTCAGCGTATAGGTGGTGCCGGACTCGTTGCGCGTGGAGGCGATGTCGCCACCCGCCGGCGCAGTGGTCGAAAGCAGGGTGCGGCCATTGTAGGTCGCATCCGAGATGAAGTTGGTGATCTGCGTCTGCAGCGCGTTGTACTGCGATTCATACTGCGCGCGCTGGTCGGTGTTCAGCGTGTCGTCGGCCAGGCGCACCAGCGTCTCGCGCACCTTGACCATGGTCTCGGAGACCTTGGTGAGGCCCGACAGCGCGGTGTCGAGGATGCCCTTCACGCCGCCGAGCTGTTCATTCGCCGCCGTCAGTCCGGCGACATCGGCTCGCACGGCCTGCGCCACGGCGAAGGCCGCGCCGTCGTCCTTGGCGTCGTTGACGCGATACCCGGTGGAGATCCGCTTCTGCGTGACGTTCAGCGCTTCGTTCGTGCGATTGAGCGACTGCAGCGCAACCATCGCGCCGGCATTGGTGTTGACGGAATTCAGTGACATCGGGGTCTTCCCCTGGTTGCGATGACCCCTGCATGTCCGGTGGACCGAGGGTCGGGTTGCGCGCCGCATCTTGCGGTATCGAGGCCATGATGACCGGCCGGCATTAAAAGAGGCTGAATCGCGCGGGGTTTTGGCCCGTGGCCGCCCAACCGCCATCCGCTGACGCGCGGCGCGAAGGCCGTGCCGGCCGATGCCGGCGCCGGCATGCGAGGGCACCACAGGGACCGTTGGCGGGATCACAGGAAGTTGGTCAGCCGCAGCGAGGATACCAGCGAGATTGCCTGGTACGACGCCTCGAGTTGGGTCCTGGTGGCGTCCAGACGGCTGATCGTCTCGGCCATGTCCACCTCCTCGATCGAGGCGAGCTGGGCGGTCAGCGTCACCGTGACGTCGGCATGGCGCTGCGATATCGCCTGCAGCCGCGCCTCCGTCGCGCCGAGCGTGCCCTTCTCCACCCCCAGCGCATCAATCGCGCTGCGCAGCCCGTCGCGCACCGTCGCCACCAGGGCGGTGAAGTCGGTCCCGAGCGTCGCCTGCGACGGGTCGAGCGCAGCAAGCGTCGCAAGCCCGCGCAGGATGTCCCGCGACCATGACCCGGTGGTCTCCCCGGTGCTGGCGGCGGCGGCGTTGCGGTTGGCGAGGACGCCGTAGTCAACCGACTGCCCATCGCCGGTGGGCACCGACCGGCGTGGTTCGGCGAACCCGCCCGCGGGGTCGGACAGGAAGGCGGAGAATGGCGTCGTGCCGGGCGCGTCGGAAGCCGCGGCGGCAAGCGTCGCCGCCGCCACCATGGCCGCAGTGCCGCCGGACAGCCCGGCCACGGCGGCGGCGATGTCGGTGGCCATGCCGGAACTGGCGATGCCCTCGGCGTCGGGCACCGGCGGGTTGGCGCTGTCGGTGCCGCCGAAGACATACTGCCCGGCATAGCTTTCGTTGAGCAGGCTGGCGATCTCGGCCATAGCGGCGCGCGCCTGGGTCGCGACCGAGGCGATCAGCGTGCCGCTGGTGCCGTCGATCTTGACTGCCTTCTGATAGAAATCCGTCGCGACATCGGAGATCCGCTGCATCGCGTTCTGCGTCACTGCCGTGCGCGCGAGCGTGGTGTCGATCGTGCCTTGCCAGACATCCCGCCGCGCCATGTCGGCGCGCAGGTCGATCGCGACACGGGCCTGCGGCGCGATGTCCCCGTACAGCGGTCCCTTGCGCCCGTCGGCCACCTGGCGCGTCAGCGTGTCGAGGCGCAGCCGCAAGGCGAGCGAGCCGGCATCGAGGCGGGACAACGTGCTGACCGCGGTCATGGCTCAGCGCACCGCATTCAGCAGCGTGTCCCACATCGCCTGCACAGTCGACATCACGCGTGCATTGGCGGCATAGGCGTTCTGCAGCGTCACCATCGCGGCCATCTCCCCATCCACATCCACACCCGAACGCCGGGCGAAGCGCTCCTCAAGGCCGGTGACGATGGCCTTCGCACCGGTCGAACGCGCTTCGGCCGCCGCGCTGTCGGCGGTCTGCGTCGCGGTGACCATGGCTGCATAGCCTTCGAGCGTGGCGGGCGCGTTGAACGGGCTCGACAACGTGCCGTCCGGGCCGAGGCCGCCGGTGGCGATCGCGCTCCAGGCGATGCCGGCACGCGCCTCGGCGCCGAAGCTGAAGTCGACCACGCGATCAAGGAGGCCGGTGAAGGATGCCGGGCCGCCGGCCGGGTTCGGCGTGAAGTCGGCCGAGCCGGACGGGTCGCCCGTCACCGCTCGCGTGCCGTCCCGCAACAGGGATGGATCAGCCGTCACCGCGGCATTGACCCTGATGCGCCCGGCGAAGCCGACCATGGCGCTGCCGGCATAGGCCCCGGCGGTGTCGGGCACCGCGCCCACCGCATCGGTGAACAGGGTCAGCCCCTGCGCGTCGAAGCGCGCGGCGAGCGTCGCCGCGGTCAGGTCCAGCTCGGCCTGGTAGCGCGGCAGCGTCTGGTCGCGCAGCGCCACCGCCTCGGCGAGGCGCCCGCCGAGCAGCGTGGCCGTAACGTCCTGCCCGCCCATGGTGATGCCGGGGATGCTGCCGCCGCTGCCGTGGAAGGATGTCGCATCGAGCGCGGCGTCGGATGTCGCGAAGGCATCCGACCAGGGATCCAGCGGCAGCACCAGGCCGTTGCGCGCGACCAGCACCAGGCCGCCATCCTCGCGTTTGAGCGCCTTGACCTCGATGGAGCTCGACAGCGTCGCGATCGCCGCGTCGCGCGCATCCTCGAGCGCCGCGGCATCGCCGGTCAGGGCGATCTGTTCCTTGATGCGCAGCGTCAGCCCGGCAATGTCGCGCAGCCCGGCATTGATCGCCGAGACCTCATCCACCACGGTGTCCTGGGCGCGCTGCCGCGCATCGGCGATGACGCCCGACACCTCGTTCAGCCGCCCCGCGAGATCCTGCGCGGCGACCACGGTCGCGCCCTGCAGCCCGGCTTCGGAGGGGGTGGCGCGCAGCTCCTCGAAGCCGGTGTGCAGAGCCGCGACCAGGTCGCCGATGCCATCGCCGGATTCGGTGCTGCCATGCGCGGCCTCGATGCCGGACAGCAGGTCGCTGCGCAGCGCAGCGCCGGCGGCGGCGGCACGGCGGCTGTTGAGCTCCGTGACCAGCGCCTCGTCCACGTCGCGGCTGGTGGGCAGGGCGCGCACGCCGCTGCTCTCGATCGCGGCCGCGCCCACCGTCTTGCGCGTGTAGCCGACGGTGTCGGCATTGGCGACGTTGTCCGACGCCGTGGCCAGCGCGCGCTGGGTGTAGAGCAGCCCCGAGCGCGCGGTGAGCAGGGCGGATTGCAGGCTCATGGCGAGGCTCCGCTACCGGCGGCGCCTCAGCGCCGCATGTTGATGGTGTCCTGCAGCATCTCATCCGTCGCGGTGACGATCTTGGTGTTCGCGGTATAGGCGCGCTGGGCGATGATCAGCTTCGAGAACTCGGCGGCGATATCGACGTTGGAGCCTTCGACGGAACTGATCGCGAGCTGGCCCGCGCCGTTGTTGCTGGCGTCGGAGGTCCGTGCCTCCCCGCTCTCGACCGTGCGCATGAAGGCCTGGCCGTCCAGGCGCTGCAGCGCGTCGGGATTGTTGAAGGTGGTGACCGGCACGCGCGCGACGACGCGCGACTGGCCGTTGTCGTAGTTGATCGAGATGTCGCCGTTGTCGCCCACCGTGACCGAGGAATAGGAGCCGAGCGGTACGCCGTTCTGGGCGAGGTTGCGCACGGAGTATTCGTCCTGCGCGTATTGGGTGACGCCGCCGGCCACGTTGAAGGCGCCGAGGTCGAGCGTCACGGTCTGCGGCCCCTGCCCGAAATCGGCGGTGAAGGTCACCGTGGCGGGATCGCCGGCGACCGCCGCGCTGCCGGCGAAGGTACCGGACGCATTGGCGAAGCTGCCGATGGTGCCGTCGGCCGAAGTGGGGGTCGCGGCCTGGCCGAACTGCACGTCGATGGTGCCGAGCGAACCGCCCGCCGCCGCCGAGGAGATGTCCAGCGTCCAGGTGTTGGACCCGTTCGGCGTCCAGGTCATCGTCATTTCCTGCAGCGCGCCGAGCGAATCATAGACGTTGATCGGCGTGGTGACCGCGGTGGTGCCGGTGGCGGGCAGGTTGGCGGACAGCTCGATGCTGGTGGTGGCGATCGGGTTGAACACCAGGTCGCTGATCTGGATCGGCTGGATCTGCGTGCGGTCCGGATTGCCCGAGGCATCCACGCTCCAGCCCTGCAGCACATAGCCCGAGCCGTTGACCATGTAGCCTTCGCGGTCGAGCTGGAAGTCGCCGGCGCGGGTGAAGAACTGCCGCTCGTCGAAGGTGACCTTGCCGTTGGTGGTGCCGGTCGGCCGCGCCACCGAGAAGAAGCCCTGGCCCGAGATCGCCATCGACAGTGGGTTCTCGGACTGGGAGATCGTGCCGGCGACGGTGTTGGTGTAGTCGGGCCGCGCCACCACCGAGCCCGGCCGGTGCACCGTCGCGGTGCTTTCCGTCAGGTAGGACACGAAGTTGGTGTCGGTGCGCTTGAAGCCCACCGTCTGGCTGTTGGCGACGTTGTCCGACACATGCCCGAGGGCCCGCGCCTGCGCATTGAGGCCGGTGATGGCGGTGGTCATGGAGGCGAACAGGGACATCGGGTTCTCCGCGAAAGGCGAGACGGGCGCGGTGGCGCAGCGCTGGCGGACGCAGCGCAACCGACGTGCCAGCCCGGTGGCGGGATTGGTCGGCGCGACCTGCCGGGGCGCGGCAGTTTGTGCCGGCGTGGCGGCAGGCGCTGCCCGGCGCGGCGGGCCACGGCGCTGGCGTGCGGCTTGCGTTGCCGGCCGGCGGCGCGCCGAAGCGCCGGAAGGTCCCGCCCCGATGGATTGCACCGCCTGCCCGCCCTCGCCATCGCCGGGTGCCGCGCCGCCCGCCGGCATCGCGGCACCTGCCGCGACCGTCGGCGGCCCGGCGGGCGGCTTTGCCGCGCTGATCGCCCAGGTGGCGCAGGCAACGACGCAGGGCACCGACGCCACGGCCGCCACGCCGACCGGCATCCCTGGCGCGGCGGGGATCCAGGCGAAGCCGGCCGGCACCCGGCCCGCGCCGATTGCCGCCGGGCCAGGCGCGGTGCAGGCCGGCCCGATTGCCGCGCCGGTTGCCGCGCCGAATGGGGAGGTACCGATACCCTCCGGGCCGCCTCCGGCGCCCATGGTGCCCGTCGGGGCACCGGCCGAGGCCACCGTCTCGACGGATCCGGAAATACGGCCTCCGCCCGCCCCGCAGCCCGTCGTCCCGGCCACGACCGGTGACCCGGCACCGGTCGTGGCGCATGCGCCACCGGCCGCCGAACCGATCGCCGAGGGGACGGAGGAGGCGGATGCAGAAGCCACCCTGGCGTTGCAGATGGTGTCTGCGGCGCCGGAGCCCCGCGATGCGCCGCCACCGCCGCTACCGCCCGAGGTCCCGGCGGCCATCCCCGGGCGCGGGCCGCCGGACGCGACGCAAACCGTCGGGGCCGCGCTGGTGGCCGTTGCCGCCACCGTGGCGCCCTCACCGCCGCCCAGCACGGCGGAGGCCCCGCCCGCAGCGATGCCCGACCGCGGCACCACGCCGGCGGGCCGCCAGCCGGCCAGCGCGGGCGCGACCGCGCCCCCCCGGTCGGAGACGACCGCCGCGCCCCCCAAGGCGGCCGAGCCGGCCGGGCCCGCGCCGGCGGCCGTGATGACCCGGCAGCCCGCGACGGGCGCCGCGCCCGCGATGACGGCCGAACCCACCGCCCCGCGCCCCACCGCCCCGGAACATCCGGTTCCCGAGGCGACGCCGGCCACCGGGACACCGGCTCCGGCACCTGTCGTGCCGCCGGCAGCGCCGCCGCAGGCCAGCGCGTCGCCACCCGCCGCGGCGCCGCCGCCGGCCACGCCGGCGCGCCAGATCGCGCCGGTGGTCGTCGCCGTCGCCATCGCAGGCGGCACGGCGCGGCTATCCGTCACGCTGGAACCGGCCGAACTCGGTCGGGTCGAGATCAGCGTCGAACGCCAGGGCGAGACCACCGATGTGCGCGTCATTGCCGAACGGCCCGAAACGCTCGCGCTGCTCCAGCGCGACCAGCGCGAACTGGATCGCACCCTGACGCAGGCCGGCATTGGCAGCGAAGGGCGCAGCCTGTCGTTCAGCCTGTCCGACGGTGGTGCCGGCGGCTTCGCCCAGGGCCGCGAGGGCGAGGCGGAGCGGCTGGCACGCGGCATGCGTGGCGCCGGTGGCGGCGCGGCCGCCGTTGCCGACGCACCCGCCGCCGTCGCCGCGCCGCCGCGCCGGCTGCTTTCGCTGCTCGACCTTGCCGTCTGAGAAGGACCACGCCGATGTCAGGAACCATCGCCAACGCCACCGCCGCCGGCAGCACCGCCGCCGGAAGCGCCACGACGCGCCTCGGGGCGGATCTCAACACGTTCCTGACCATGCTGACGACGCAGCTGCAGAACCAGGACCCGACCAATCCGCTCGATACCAACCAGATGACGAACCAGCTCGTGCAGTTCGCCTCCGTCGAGCAGCAGATCGCAATGAACCAGAACCTGACCTCGCTGGTCTCCCTGCAGCAATCGGCGCAGCTGACCGCCGCGGCGCCGATGATCGGGCGGCGGGTGGAAGTCGCCTCGGATCGGGTCGCGCTGCAGGGCGGCAGCGCCGAGGTCCGCCTGCCCGCTGCCGGCACCGCGCGCACCGCCGAGATCACCGTGTCGGATTCCGCCGGCCGCACGCTGCGCCAGCAGACCGTCACACTGGGGACGGGCGCGACAGGCTGGACCTGGGACGGCAGGAACAGCGCCGGCGTCACCCAGGCGGACGGCGCCTATGCGGTCCAGGTCAGCGGGCGCGACGCCAATGGCGTGGCGGTCACCCTGCCCCACACCGTGCGCGGCACGCTCACAAGTGCGCAGCGCGGCACCGACGGGTTGACCTTGAGCATGGGGGCGCTGTCGCTGGGCTTCGACAGCCTGCGCAGCATCCTGCCCGATAGCTAAGGCGCCATGGTGAGCGCCCGATGCGGCTGCCGCCATCGGTTCCGCCCGTATTAACCGCACCGCAACCCCGGCCCGGCAAAGTCTGCCGCAGGCGGCAGGAGGCGGCCTCGGATGCGGCATGTGCGGCGCGATGCGAATAACGGGGCGGCATGGGAGAGGGCGTGATCGCGCAACTGCGCGGCTTCGGGCCACTCCGCCTGTCGCTGCTCGGCGGTGCCGGGCTCGCCGTGCTGGGGCTGCTCGCCTGGTTTGTGCTGCGCGCCGGGCAGCCGCCCATGGCATTGCTGTATGGCGAACTCGACCCGCGCGATGCGGGGCAGGTGGTCGCCGCGCTCGAACGCGCGCGCATGCCCTTCCGGATCGAGGCTGGCGGTACCCGCATCCTCGCCCCCGAGGACCAGGTGCCGCGGCTGCGCCTGACATTGGCGCGCGAAGGCCTGCCGCAGGGCGGGTCGGTCGGCTATGAAATCTTCGACCGCGGTGAATCGCTGACCACCACGCCGTTCCAGCAGGATGTGAACCGGCTGCGCGCGCTGGAAGGCGAGATCGGACGGTCGATCCGCCAGCTCTCGGGCGTGCGCGGGGCGCGCGTGCATCTGGTTCTGCCGCGGCGCGACGCCTTTTCCCGCGAGCGGGGGGAGGCGCAGGCCTCGGTGGTTCTGACCATGCAGGGCGCGCAGCGGCTGGACCGGGAAGGCGTGCAGGCGGTGCTGCACCTGGTGGCAACCGCCGTGCCGGGCCTGCGGCCGCAGGCCATTTCGATCGTCGACAGCCGTGGCGCGCTGCTGGCACGGGGCGGCCAGGCGCTGGCCGGGCCCGCCGCCGCCACCTCGCAGGAGGAGATGCGCCACGCGCAGGAACTGCGCATCGCTCGCGCGGTGGAGGAAATGCTCGAACGCACGCTGGGCCCCGGGCGGGTGCGTGCCGAGGCGACGGTCGAGATGGATTTCGACCGCGTGCAGACCACCGAGGAACGCTTCGACCCGGACAACCAGGTCCCGCGCAGCCAGCAGAGCTCGCAGGATTCCTCGCGCGGATCGGAAGGCGGCGCGGCGACGGTGCAGAACAACGTGCCCAACGCCGATCCCAATGGCGGCGCCAGCACGACGCAGGAAAGCCGGCAGGAGGAGACGACCAACTTCGAGATCGGCCGCACCACCCGCAACACGGTGCGCGAGCATCCGGTGGTGAAGCGCGTGTCGATCGCGGTGCTGGTGGACGGCGTGTGGGAAACCCCGCCCGGCGGCACGCCCGCCTTCCGCGAACGCACCACCGAGGAGATCGCGCGCATCGCATCGCTGGTGCAGGGCGCGGTTGGCTACGACGAACGCCGCGGCGACCGCGTGCAGGTCGTCTCCCTGCGCTTCGCCGAACCGCCGGCGGTGGATGGCGCGTCGGCGCCGGGGATGTTCGACCTGAACTTCAGCAGCACCACCATCGCGCGGCTGGCGGAAAGCGCGATCTTCGCCCTGGTGGCGCTGCTCGCCATCCTGCTGGTCGGACGCCCCGCGGTGGGCCGGCTGGTGACGCTGGCCGCGCGGCCGGGCGTGGCCGGCGCGGTCGCGGGCACCGCCGCGATCGCCAGTGCGTATGCCGGGTCAGGCACGCCTGCGCTGCCGGGCCAGCCCGGCACTGACCAGGCCGCCCTGCAGCACACCACCGAGGAGGAAGCCGCGATGATCTCGCTCGCCATGGTCGAGGGGCAGATGCGCGCCTCCTCGATCACCAAGCTGCAGGACCTGGTGGAACGCCATCCGGAGGACGCACTCGGCGTGGTGCGTCGCTGGATGACGCCGGATGCGACGTGAGGACGCGGCTATGGCCCTGAAAGGTGCCCAGAAGGCCGCGACCTTCATGCTCGCGATCGGCGAGGACCACGCCTCGCGGCTGTTCGCCAAGATGCATGAGGACGAGATCCGCGACATCTCCCAGGCGATGGCCAATCTCGGCTCGGTGCCCGCCGTCGCGGTCGAGGAACTGTGCAAGGAGTTCGCCGAGAATCTCGGCCAGACCGGCAATCTCGTCGGATCCTGGGAGACGACGGAGCGCATGCTGCTCAAGACGCTGCCGCGCGAGCGCGTCGCCCAGATCATGGAGGAGATCCGCGGCCCCGCCGGGCGCACCATGTGGGACAAGCTCGGCAACGTGAATGAGGCGGTGCTCGCCAACTACCTCAAGAACGAATACCCGCAGACCGTCGCGGTGGTGCTGACCAAGGTGAAGGCCGACCACGCCGCGCGCGTGCTGTCCCTGCTGCCCGAGGGATTCTCGATGGAGGTCATCATGCGCATGCTGCGCATGGAGACCGTCCAGAAGGAGGCGCTGGACGGCGTCGAGCGCACGCTGAAGGCCGAGTTCATGTCGAACCTCGCCCGCGCGCAGCGGCGCGACGCGCATGAGATGATGGCCGAGATCTTCAACAATCTCGACCGCCAGTCGGAAACCCGCATCCTGGCCGCGCTGGAGGAGCGCAACCGCGACGCGGCCGAGCGCATCCGCGGGCTGATGTTCACCTTCGACGACCTCGGGCGGATGGATGGCGCCGGCGCGCAGATCCTGATGCGCGCGGTCCCGAAGGAGCAGCTGACCCTGGCGCTGAAGGGCGCATCGGACGCGCTGCGCGACCTGTTCATTAAGAACATGAGCGAGCGTGCGGCGAAGATGCTCAAGGAGGACCTCGCCAATCTGGGCCCGGTCAAGCTGCGCGACGTGGACGACGCGCAGGCCGCGGTGGTGATCCTGGCCAAGGACCTGGCGGCGCAGGGCCAGATCCAGATGCAGGACAGCCGCGAGGAGGAGATGGTCTACTGACATGGCCGACCTTTTCGCCCGGACCGCCACCGAACCCCCCGCGCGGCACTTCATGCCGACGCTGCTGGTCGCAGCCCTCGATGCCGCGCGGCGCGAGGCGACGCGGCCGCTGCCGCCCCCGCCGCCGTCGATCGAACCCTTGCTTGCCGAGGCGCGGCAGGGCGGCTGGGCGGACGGCCTCGCCGAGGGGCTGCGCCGCGCCGCGGACACGCAGCAGGCCGCCGCCGCCCGCGCCGCCGAGGTTGCCGTCGAGGCGCTGCGCCACGGCCATGACGCGGCGCGCGAGGCGGCCGGGGCGGTCGCGCAGGATCTCGCACGGCTGGTGATCGCCATGCTCGACGCCGCGCTGCCGGGCCTCGCGGCGGATCATGCCGCGCCGCTTGCCGCCGCCTTCGCGCGCCGCGTCGCCCCGGTGCTCGAGGTGACGCCGGAGGCGCGGCTGCTGGTGCCACCCGGCCTCGGCGATGCGGTGCGCGCGCTGCTCGGCGCCAGCGTCATCGCGGTGGAGGAGGATGCCAGCCTGCCGCCGGGCGATGCGCGGGCGACCTGGCGCGGCGGCGGCGCGGCCCTCGACCTGGCGATGCGGCGGCAGGCGATCGGCCGTGTCCTCGAATCATCCGGCCTCGGGCCGAAGGAGTAGACCATGTCCGGATCCACCGGCTTCGAACCCGTCTCCGCCGCCTCCGAGGAGGCGCGCCAGGCGGCCTCCGCCCCGGCGCGCGAACTGGAAGCGGTCTATGACATTCCGGTGCAGATCAGCGCGGTGCTCGGGCGCGCGACGATGCAGGTGTCGCAGTTGCTCAAGCTCGGGCGCGGGGCGGTGGTGGAACTGGACCGCAAGCTCGGCGAGGCGGTGGACATCTACGTCAACAACCGCCTCGTCGCGCGGGGCGAGGTGGTGATGGTCGATGACAACCGGCTCGGCGTGACGATGACCGAGATCGTGAAATCCGACCGGGGCGTCTGACCATGGCGCGCATCCTGATCATCGGCTCGATGGAGGCGGAACTCGGCATCGCGGCGCGCATCGCCGCCGCGCGCGGCGCGAAACTGGCCGTGGCCGAGGGCGCGGCGGCCGGGCTGGCGCGGCTGCGCGCCGAGGGTGCCGACCTCGTGCTGTGCGACGTGCTTCACGACGTCGCCTGGCTGATCGAACAGATGGCGGCCGAACGCATCGCGTGTCCGGTGGTCGCCTGCGGGCGGCCCGACGATGCCGATGGCGCGGTGCGCGCGATCCGGGCCGGTGCCAAGGACTTCCTGCCGCTGCCGCCGGATGCCGACCTGATCGCGGCGATGCTGGAGGCGGTGGCCGGCGACCCCGAGAAGCCGGTGGTGCGCGACCCCGCGATGGGCGCGCTTCTTGCCCGCGCCGAACAGGTGGCGCGCGCCGAGGCTTCCGTTCTGATCATGGGCGAGAGTGGCACCGGCAAGGAGGTGCTGGCGCGCCACATCCATGCGGCGTCGCGCCGGTCGCGCGGGCCGTTCGTCGCGCTGAATTGCGCCGCACTGCCGGAAGCGTTGCTGGAATCGGAATTGTTCGGGCATGAGAAGGGTGCGTTCTCCGGCGCGGTTGCGTCGCGGCGCGGCAAGTTCGAACAGGCCGAGGGCGGCACGCTGCTGCTGGACGAGATCGGCGAGATGGACCCGCGCCTGCAGGCCAAGATCCTGCGCGCCATCCAGGAACGCGAGATCGACCGGCTGGGCGGTCATGCGCCGGTGAAGATCGATGTGCGCATCCTGGCCGCGACGCATCGCGACCTTGCCACCGAAGTGGCGCACAACCGCTTCAGGGAGGATCTCTATTTTCGCCTCGCGGTGGTGCGGCTGCGCATCCCGCCGCTGCGCGAGCGGCCGGGCGACATCCTGCCGCTGGCGCGCCATTTCGCCGAACGCTATGCGCGCGCCAACGGCCTGCCGCTGCGCGGCCTGGCGCCGGCGACCGAGGCGCTTCTGCTTGCCCATCCATGGCCGGGCAATGTGCGGGAAATCGAGAACACGCTGCACCGCGCCGTGCTGCTGGCCGAAGGGCCCGGCATCGGGCCGGATGCGATCGACCTGCTGGAACACCGTCCCGCGCCGAATGCCGAGGCGCCCGTCGCGACACGGCCGATCGCGGCATCCGCCCCGCCGGTCGCGGCGCTGGTCGGACGCCGGATGGAGGAGGTGGAGCGCGACCTGATCCTCGAGACGCTGTCGCATTGCCTGGGCAACCGCACGCGGGCTGCGGAGATGCTGGGCATTTCCATCCGCACGCTGCGCAACAAGCTGCACGAATATCGCGCGGTCGGTGTCACGGTGCCGCCGGTGCCCGGCCAGGCGCCCATCCCCCTGCCGATCGGGTAGCGCGTGGGATCGATCGCCCTGCCGGGCTGGCTGCGTCGCGCCCAGCCGGGCAACGACATGACGCTGGCGCTCGGCGTCGCGGCGCTGCTGGTGGTGCTGGTGGTGCCGCTGCCCACGGTGCTGCTGGATGCGTCGCTGGCCATATCCATCACCGTGTCCGTTCTTGTGCTGATGGTGGCGCTGTTCCTGCGCCGGCCACTCGACTTCACCTCCTTCCCCACGCTGCTGCTGCTGACCACGCTGCTGCGGCTGGCGCTGAACGTCGCCACCACCCGCACCATCCTGACGCATGGGCATGAGGGGGAAGGGGCGGCGGGGCATGTCGTCTCGGCCTTCGGCGGCTTCCTGATGGGCGGGGATGTCGTCGTCGGGCTGATCGTGTTTGCCATCCTGCTGGTGGTGAACTTCATGGTCATCACCAAGGGGTCGGGGCGCATCGCGGAAGTCGCGGCGCGCTTCAGCCTCGATGCCCTGCCGGGCAAGCAGATGGCGATCGATGCCGACCTGTCCGCCGGCCTTGTGAACGAGACGGAGGCACGCCGCCGGCGCCGCGAGCTGGAGGAGGAAACGGGCTTCTACGGCGCCATGGATGGTGCCGCGAAATTCGTCCGCGGCGATGCCATCGCCGGGCTGATCATCACCTTCATCAACCTGCTCGGCGGCATGGCGATCGGCGTCGCCCGGCACGGGCTCTCGGTCTCCGAGGCGGCGCAGACCTTCTCGATCCTGACCGTGGGCGACGGGCTGGTCAGCCAGATCCCGGCGCTGCTCGTTTCGGTGGCCGCCGGCATCGTGGTGACGAAGGGCAGCACGGAAGGCACCGCCGATGAGGTGATGATCGGGCAGCTTGGCGCCGGGCCGAAGCCGCTTGCCATCGCGGCCGGCGCCGCGGCGCTGATGGCGCTGCTGCCGGGCATGCCGATGCTGCCCTTCCTGGCGCTGGCAGGTGGTGTCGGTGCCGCGGCGTGGGCAACGCATCGGCGCGCGGCTGCGCCGCCAGCAGCGCAGGATGCACCCGCCATCGCCGCCGAACCTCCGATCGCCGAGACGCTGCGCATCGACCTGCTACGGCTCGAACTCGGCTATGGACTGCTGTCGCTGGCTGCCGGCGATGCGCCGCGGCTGACCGAACAGATCAAGGGGTTGCGCCGCTCGATCGCGCAGGACATGGGTTTCGTGCTGCCATCCGTGCGCATTCAGGACAACCTGTCGCTCTCGCCCGACACCTATGCGATCCGCGTGAAGGAGATCGAGGCCGGGCGCGGCCGGTTGCGCCCGCCGCTGCTGCTGGCGATCGACCCGACCGGCGGCGTGCCGAACCTGCCCGGCGAACGCTGCCAGGAACCGACCTTCGGCCTGCCCGCGATCTGGATCGAGGAAGCGCATCGCGAGGAAGCGCTCGCGCGCAACTGCACCGTCGTCGATGCCGCCGGCGTCGTCGCCACGCACCTGACGGAACTGGTGCGGGAGAACATGGCCGAGCTGCTCTCCTTCGCCGAGACGCAGAAGCTGATCGACGAATTGCCGACCGAACACCGCAAGTTGGTCGCCGACCTGGTGCCCGCGCAGATCGGCATGGGCGGCATCCAGCGCGTGTTGCAGGCATTACTCGCCGAACGCGTGTCGATCCGCGACCTGCCGACCATCCTGGAAGGCATCCAGGAAGCCAATGCCGCGGGCGCGCGGTCGGTGACCGGCATCCTCGCCATCGTGCGGGCGCGGCTGGCGCGGCAATTGTCGGACGCGGCGCGCGGGCCGCAGGGCTATGTGCCGATGATCACCCTGTCGGCGGATTGGGAAGTCGCCTTCACCGAGGCGCTGATCGGCCCGCCGGAGGAACGCCAGCTCGCCATGGCGCCGTCGCGGCTGTCGGACTTCATGGAGCGGCTGCGCTCCGCCTTCGACGCGGCGACATCGGCCGGGGAACAGCCGGCGCTGATCTGCTCGGCGCCGATCCGGCCGCATGTGCGCGCGATCGTGGAACGCTTCCGGCCGGCGACGATGGTGCTGGCGCATACCGAGATCCATCCGCGGGCGCGGATCCGCACGGTGGGGACGCTGTGACGCGGCGCGCGAGTGGCGGGACGTGCCAGAGAGGAGCGTCGCCCCTCTCCGCACCTCACCCAACCAAAGACCGGTGGGCCTCTGGAAACCATCACCTGGTGCAGGGCGCCGGAGTTGGGTCACGCGCCGGGTGCCGGGCCCTTCGGCTGCCTGCCGATCGCGCCGAACCACAGCGCCCGGGCACCAAATCCCCGCGGTCCAGGGGCCCGTTGGCCCCTGGCGGGGTGGTTCGGAGGGGCGGCGCCCCTCCGATCGGAGCCCCCCCATGCGCCTGAAGACCTACCGCGCTGCCCGGATGCCGGAGGCGATGGCGCTGCTGCGCGAGGAACTCGGCGCCGAGGCGGTGATCCTGTCCACCCGCCGCACCGCGCAGGGGGTCGAGGTCACCGCGGCCCTCGAGCCTGAGGAACCGCTGATGATCCCGCCGGCGGGCCCGGCAAGCCCGGCCGCGGCAACCGGCCCCCTGACTTTCCACAACCCCCCGGCGGCCTTCACCGCCGCCCTGGGGCACGGCCCGCTCGACCAGGCGCTGGCCGCCTCGCTGGGCTTCGCGCCGCTGCCGGATGGGCGGGACCGGCCAGTGATGCTGGTCGGCCCGCCGGGCGCGGGCAAGACGCTGACCTGTGCGAAGCTCGCCGCCCGGCTGGTGCTGGCCGGCGTCCCGCCGGTCGTCGCCACCACCGACGGGCAGCGCGCCGGGGCAACGGCGCAGCTGGCCGCCTTCACCGGCGTGCTGGGACTGACGCTGGCCGTGGCGCAGTCGCCCGCGGCCTTGGGCAAGGCGCTGGCACGGCGGCTGCCAGGCCAGCCCGCGCTGGTGGACAGCGCCGGTTGCGATCCCTTCGATGCGCGTCAGGCGGTCGCGCTGCATGCCCTGGCCGCCGCCGCGCAGGCCGACCTGGTGCTGGTGCTGCCCGCCGGGCTCGACGCCGCGGAAGCCGCCGACCTGGCCCGGGCCTTCGCGGCCCTTGGCGCACGGCACCTGGTGCCGACGCGCCTTGATGCCGCACGGCGGCTCGGCGCCGTGCTTGCCGCCGCCGAGGCCGGACCGCTGCTGCTGACCGAAGGCGGCACCAGCCCCGAGGTGGTGGATGGCCTCGAACGTCTCACCCCCGCGCGGCTGGCCGCACGCCTCGTGGCCGCGCCACGCCGCGGCGCCCTGCACCCGGCCGAGGAGGCCGCATCATGATCCCAGCCGCCACATCCCCGGCGCCCGCTGCCGGCCAAATCCTCGCCATTGCCTCGGGCAAGGGGGGGGTGGGCAAGACCTGGTTCGCCATCACCCTGACCCAGGCGCTGGCGCGGCAGGGGCTGCGCGTGGTGCTGGTCGATGCCGATCTGGGCCTCGCGAATGTCGATGTGCAACTCGGCTTCCAGCCGGCGCGGGACCTGTCCGCCGTGATCGGCGGCGTGGTGACGGCCGAGGAGGCCGCCATCGCCCACCCCGGCGGCTTCGACATCCTGGCCGGGCGGTCGGGGTCGGGCGCGCTCGCCATGCTGGATGCCGGCTCGCTGGCCGCGGTGCTGGCGACGCTGCCGCGCCTGGCGGCGCGCTGGGACCGCGTGGTGGTGGACCTGGGGGCGGGGCTGGAAGCGCCGCAGCGCCGCATCGCCGCGGCGGCCGACACGCTGCTGGTGGTCGCCACCGAGGAACCGACCAGCCTGACCGATGCCTATGCCGTGCTGAAGCTGCATGGCCGCGACCGGCCGGGGGGCGATGCGCGCGTCGTCGTGAACCTGGCGGCGGATTCGGTGGCGGGCGCGCGCACCCATGCGGCGCTGGCGCGTGCGGCGGCCACCTTCCTGAAGCGGGAGGTGCCGCTGGCCGGGGTGATCCGCCGCGATGCCAGGGTGCGCGACACGATCCGCCACCAGGCGCCGCTGCTGACGCGCCACCCCGGCTGCAACGCGGCCCGCGATGTGGAGGCGATCGCGCGGAGCCTTGCCGCCGCGCCGTAACACCTCATCGCTTGCGGCGCGGAGCAGTCTGGTGTTCACCGGACCAATGTTCGCACTCGTCCGTCTGGACCGGGACCTGCGCGTGGATTTCGTCCGCGGCTTCTCGCTGTGGGCCATCTTCGTGAACCACACGCCGGGCAATTGGCTCGGCCACCTCACGCCGCGCAACTACACCCTGGCGGATGCGACCGAGGCCTTCGTGCTGCTCGCCGGCTATGCCGCGGGGCTTGCCTATGGCCGCGTGATGGACCGGCAGGGATGGTTCTTCGCGGCGTCGCGCGTCATGGGGCGGGTGTTCACCCTGTATGTCGCGCACATCTTCCTGCTGGTGGTGTTCACCGCGCAGGTGGGTCTGTCGGCCGCACGGCTCGACAGCGCGGCCTACCTGGACGAGCTGCACCTCGATCCCTTCGCCTCCGATCCCTATCGCGCGCTGCTCGAGGCGCTGCTGCTGCGCTACCAGCCCTCCTTCCTCAACATCCTGCCGCTGTACATCACGGTGCTGGCGATGTTCGCGGTGGCCATGCCGCTGATCCGCCGGCCGTGGCTGATGCTGGCCTTGTCGGCGGCGCTGTGGGCTGCGGCGCGGGTGTTCGACATCACCCTGCCCTCCTGGCGCGGGGAGGACTGGTTCTTCAACCCGCTGGCCTGGCAGCTGCTGTTCTTCATCGGCTGCGCGATGGGCTACCGGCCCCCGAACGGGCATCCGCTGGGCGTGCCCTGGCGGCGCTGGGCCGGGGTGCTGTGCGGCGTCATGCTGGCCGCCGGGGCGGTGATGACGGTCCTGATCTACTACCAGTGGGAATTCGCCGAGACGCGGCTGCCGGCCTTCGCACCCTATCTGGCAGCGATCGACAAGGCCTCGCTGCACCCGCTGCGGCTGATGACCATCCTGGCGCTGACCTACCTGATCGCGCATCTGGTGCCCATGGACGCCGCCTGGCTGCGCGGCCGCCTGGCGCGGCCCTTGATCCTCATGGGCCAGCAGGCGCTCCCGGTGTTCTGCGCCGGCATTGCGCTGTCCTTCCTCGGCCGCGTCGCGCTGGAGGACGCCGATGGCTGGGGCATGCAGGTCATGGTCAACATCGGCGGCGCCGCGGCGCTGGTCGGGCTCGCCCTGCTGACCGCCTGGTACGGGTCGGAGAAGCGCGGCAGCCGCCGGCTGGCAACAGCAGGCTTGCAGCAGCCCGCCGCGACCGATAACGGTTGAGTGAGATGCGCGGCATCCTCGCCCTGCTGGTCGGCCTGATCTTCTCGTTGCCGGCCGCGGCGGCGCAGGGGCCGGGCTGCGGCGCCCCGGAGGAATGGCTGCAATCCCCGCCGCTGCCCGCGACCGCCACCGGCATCGCCACGGGGCGGCTCAGCATTCTCGCGGTCGGCACGGCCTCGGTGACCGGGGCGGGGACCAGCAGCCCGGCGGCAGCCTGGCCGGCGCGGCTGGAGGCCTTGCTGCGCGAACGGCGCCCCAACCTGCAACTGCGCTTCGAAGTGCGCGGGACGCGCGGCAGCACGGCTGCCGACCAGTGGCGGCAGATCGAGGAGGCGATGCGCGCCGGCCCGCTCGACCTTGTGATCTGGCAGGCGGCCACCACCGAGGCGCTGCGCAGCCTGCCGATGGACGACATGGCGGCGATCATCGGTCCGGGGCTCGACCGGCTGCACGCCCGCGGCATCGATGCCGTGCTGATGGGCATCCAGTTCAGCCGCTTCCTGCGCGCCAATGTGGATGTCGATCCCTACCGCGACGCGCTGCGGGTGCTCGCGGGGGCCGGACATGCGGGGTACTTCTCCCGCTACGACATCATGCGCGCCTGGGCGGAGGCCGGCACGGTGGATGTGGAACGCGCCGCACGCGACCGCCGCACCGCCGAGGTCGACACGCTGAACGACTGCCTGGCGCGGGCATTGGCGGCATTCATCCGCGATGGGGTGGAGGAAGCGCGGCGGTAGCTGGCCCGCACAGGGCCCTGCCCCATGGGCGCGACGATGCCGGGCCTGATGAACCAGGCAGGAGCGCCGCCCCCTGATGCGACGACATCCCCGCGGCGGCAGCTTCGGGCTGAAGCCGCCGGCAGCGCTTCCCTGACCCCACCCGCCGTCAGAACAGGCCTTCGATCCGGCCCGCGGCGTCCAGGCGAATGGCCTCGGCCGCGGGGACGCGCGGCAGGCCCGGCATGGTCATGACGTCGCCGCAGATCGCCACCACGAATCCCGCGCCGGCCGACAGCCGCACCTCGCGCACCGGCAGCACATGGCCTTCCGGCGCGCCGAGCTTCGTTGGGTCCGCGCTGAAGGAATACTGCGTCTTGGCTATGCAGACCGGCAGGTCGCGGAAGCCGTCTTCCTCGAAGCGCTTCAGCTTCGCGGCGACGGGTGCGGGGATGGAGATGGCGGCGGCGCGATAGACTTCGCGCGCCACCGTCTCGATCTTGCCGGCGAGCGAGACATGGTCGGTGTAGAGCGGCGCGAAATCGGCCGTGCGCCCGGCGATCAGCGCGTTGACCGCCTCGGCAAGCTCGACTGCGCCCTGCGCCCCGTCGCCCCAATGGGTACAGAGGATGGCGCGCGTGCCCAACGCCCGCATCGCGTCCTGCACGGCGGCGATCTCCGCCTCGGTGTCGGAGGTGAACTTGTTGAGGCCGACCACGACCGGGATGCCGAACTTGCCGACATTCTCGACATGGCGGGCGAGATTGACCACGCCACGCTTCACCGCGGCGACATCCTCGCGCCCGAGGTCGGCCTTGGCGACGCCGCCATGCATCTTCAGCGCGCGCACCGTGGCGACCACCACGCAGGCGGCCGGCTTCAGCCCGGCCTGGCGGCATTTGATGTCGAGGAACTTCTCGGCCCCCAGATCAGCGCCGAAGCCGGCTTCCGTCACCACCACATCGGCGAGCTTCAAGGCGAGCCGCGTCGCCATCACCGAATTGCAGCCATGGGCGATGTTGGCGAAGGGGCCGCCATGCACCAGCGCCGGCGTTCCCGCGATGGTCTGCACGAGGTTCGGCGCGAAGGCATCGCGCAGCAGCACCGCCATCGCGCCATCGGCCTTGATGTCTTTCGCGGTGACGGACGTGCCGTCGCGCCGCTGCCCGACGACCATGCGCCCGAGCCGCGCCTGCAGGTCCGCCAGGTCCCTCGCCAGGCAGAACACGGCCATGACTTCCGAGGCGACGGTGATGTCGAAGCCATCCTCGCGCGGGAAGCCGTTCGCCACGCCACCCAGGGAGGAGACCACCGAGCGCAGGGCGCGGTCGTTCATGTCGAGCGACCGGCGCCAGGAGATGCGCCGCGCATCAAGCCCCGCCCCGTTACCCCAGTAGAGATTGTTGTCCACCATCGCGGCGAGCAGGTTGTTGGCGCTGGTGATGGCGTGGAAGTCGCCGGTGAAATGGAGGTTGATGTCCTCCATCGGCAGCACCTGCGCATGGCCGCCGCCGGTCGCCCCGCCCTTTACGCCGAAGCAAGGGCCGAGCGAGGGTTCGCGCAGCGCGATCATCGTTTTCGTGCCGATGGCGTTCAGCGCGTCGCCGAGCCCGACCGTGGTCGTCGTCTTGCCCTCGCCGGCCGGGGTCGGGCTGATGCCGGTGACCAGCACCAGCGCGCCATCGGGGCGGCCCTGCTGCGCGGCAATGAAGTCGAGCCCGACCTTCGCCTTGTACTTGCCATAGGGCTCGAGCGCATCCGCGGGGATGCCGGCCTTCGCGGCGATCTCGTGGATCGGCTTCAGCGTCGCGGCGCGCGCGATGTCGAGGTCCGTTGCCATGCCCTCATCCCCCCGTTGGATTTCGTCCCAGCGCGCTTACGGGCAGTGTTGCAGGCTTGCAAGTCCGTCCGTGCGAATTCGACGGCAGCGCGACAGCGCGGCGTCGATTGCGTTGCATCAAAGATCACGCAGGGGATCGCTCCTACGCGGGCCACGTCGGACCAACACAGGGGAGTCCCGACCATGATCCGCAAGTCCATTCTGCTCGCCGGAGCGGCCGCCATGGGGCTTCTCGCCCTGCCGGCGATCGCGCAGGAGAGTTCCACACCCGTCCGCGGCAAGCAGGCCGGAGACTTCATGATCGGCGCCAGCGTCATCGGCGTGGTGCCCATGAACGGCGGCAGCGTCGACATCATCGGCGGCACGCCGGACGTGTCGAACTCCGTCACCGGGCAGCTCGACTTCACCTATTTCTTCACGCCGAACGTCTCGGTCAACCTGATCGCGGCGACCACCCGCCATGATGCGGAAGTGTCCGGCAGTGCGATCGGCACCGTCGATCTCGGCCATGTCTGGGCGCTGCCGCCGACCCTGACCGTCCAGTACCACCCGCTGCCGACGGAACGATTCAGCCCCTATGTCGGTGCGGGCGTGAACTACACGATCTTCTATGGCGAGGGCGGTGGGTATTCGGCGCCGGTCACTGGCGTGGATGTGCGCAACGCCTTCGGCCTCGCGCTCAATGTCGGGCTTGATGTCGAGATTGCGCCGAACTGGCTGCTGAACCTCGACGTGAAGTGGCTGTACCTGCGCCCAGATGTCGCGGTGGAAACCACGGTCGGGCGCATCAACGCGACGGCGAACATCGATCCGTGGATCTTCGGCATCGGCGTGCGCTACCGCTTCTGAGGGTGCCGGGCGGGGGGCCGGCCCACCGCGATACGGGCGGCGGCGGGCTTCGCGCCGGCGCAGGATCACATTACGCTCCGGTCCAATCATGCCGGAGGAACCAAGATGATCCATCGCCGCGCGCTGCTCGCCGCCGGGTCCGCCGCCGTCCTGGCCGGCACCGCCCGCGCCCAGGATGCCTGGCCGACGCGGCCCGTCTCCATCCTTGTGCCCTTCGTCGCGGGCGGTCCGTCCGATATCGTCGCGCGGGTCATCGCCCAGCGCATGTCGATGACCCTGGGTCAGCCGGCGGTGGCGGAAAACCGACCCGGCGCGAATGGGGAAGTCGCCGCGCGTGCCGTTGCCCGCGCCACGCCGGATGGCCACACGCTGCTGGTCGGGTCGATCGGCGTCTTCGCCATCAACACGGCGCTGCGTCCCACGCTCGGCTACGATCCGGTACGCGAATTCGCGCCCATCACGCTGGCCGTCACCACGCCCAATGTGCTGGTGGTGAATGCCCAGCGCGTGCCCGTGAACACGTTTCAGGAGCTGGTCGCCTGGCTGAAGGCGAATCCCGGCCGCACCTCCTACTCCACCTCGGGCGTCGGTTCCTCGGACCATCTGACGATGGAACTGTTCAAGCAGGAGACAGGCACCGACCCGACCCATGTGCCCTATGGCGGCGGCGCGGCGGCGGCGACCGACCTGATCGCCGGCAATGTGCAACTGTCCTTCCAGAACCTCGGCACCGTGGCGGCGCATATCCAGGGCGGGCGGTTGAAGGCGATCGCCGTCACCTCCCGCCAGCGCCATCCGGTGCTGCCGGAGGTGCCGACCGTGATCGAAAGCGGCATCGCGGATTTCGAGGTGACGTCCTGGCAGGCGGCGATGGCGCCGGCGAATGTGCCGGCAGCGATCCTCGCGCGCCTCAACGCCGAAGCCACCGCCGCGCTGAAGCATCCCGAAAGCGTGCAGCGGCTGGAACAGATCGGCTTCACGGTCGTCGCGGGCAGCGCCGCCGACTACAGCCGGTTTCAGCGCGCCGAGATCGGGCGCTGGCGGCGCGTGGTGCAAACGGCGGGCATCCGGCCGGAATAGGCACGGGATGTATCAGGGGAGGGTTCTGCCCTCCCCTGCACCCCTATCCGCCAAGGGCCTGAGGGCCCTACCCGGCCGGAGATTCAGCGGGGCGCTTCGCAGGGCGCGACCTTGATCGCCGGTGCGCCATGCCCCCGATCCCGTTCTCACGCCGCCTTTGCGAGCACGTCATCCAGCGCGGTCCCGATCGCCGCGACAGCGCGGCGCATGTCGTCGGGCGTGATGGCGCCGATCGCGCCGATGCGCATGGTGGGCGCGGCGGTGTTGTAGAAGTTGCTGATCAGCACGCCACGGCGCTTCAGCGCATCGACGAAGGTCATCAGGTCGAAGCGCGGATCGGCCGGTTGGTGGACGGTCACGATCACCGGGCCCTGATGTTCGCGCGCAAGGTAGGGCGTGAGGCCCAGGCCGACGATGCCGTCGTAGAGGATATCCGCATTGGCCTGGTAGCGGGCGCGGCGCGCCGGCTGGCCGCCTTCGGCCTCATACAGGTCCAGCGCCACGTCGAAGGCCGCGATCGCCTGCACCGGCGGGGTGAAGCGGATCGACCCCCAGCCCGACCGCTTGGCATGCGCCAGCACATCCGACAGGTCGAGCGACCAGGACCCGGCCTGGCCGGCGCAGGCCTCGGCACGGTCGATGCGCGCGACCGCGAAGCCGATGCCCGGCATGCCTTCCAGGCACTTGCCCGAGGTGAACACGAGCACGTCGCATTCCGGGTGCTCGGCCAGCGGGAAGGGCAGCACGCCGAAGGCGGAGACAGCATCGAGGACCAACCGCTTGCCGGCCGCATGCAGCGCGCGGCCAATGCCATTCGCGTCGTTCACGATGCCGCTGCCGGTCTCGTTGAACACCATCGCGACGGTGCCGATGGCTGGGTCGGCCTCCAGCGCCGGCATGATGTCGGCCGCCGTCGCACCACGCGTGTCGGGCAGTTTCAGTTCCACCACGACGCGCCCGGCTTCCCGTGCGAGGCGCGCCATGCGCTGGGCATAGGCACCGTTCATCGGGATCAGCACCTTGGCCCCGGGGGCGACGAAGGTGCGAAGCGCGGCTTCGGAGACGAAATGGCCCGCACCCTGCAGCGGCAGCGTGGCGTGCACGCCCGGCGTGCCACCGGCCACACCCACGATACGGTCCCGGATGCGGGCATAGACGGCCTGGAAGTCGCGGTCCCAGGGGGCGATGTCTTGGGCCATCGCCGCCTTGACCTCGGGGCGGGTCTGCACAGGGCCGGGAATGAGGAGGAGCATGGCGTCGCCGTTCCTGCGGAAAGGAAGCATGGGTTCTGCCGCGCCTTGCGGTGCCGGCGCAACCCGTCCGCCCGCATGGCGGCTCAGCTGCCGGGGCGCGGCCCGCGGCGGCCATCGGCCTCGGCGACGCGATCCTGCAGCCAGGCCCGCAGCGCGGCGCGCCGGTCGCCCGGTTCGGCACGTTCGAGGAACACGGCCAGGTGCCCCGGCCGGCGGTCCGGCACCACCCGGTAGGCATGGGTCCAGGGGCCATGTCCCTGATGCAGCACGACATACAGCCAGGACGCCTCGGTGCGGCCCAGCCGCGTGGTCCAGGCGCACAGGGCGACGAATTCCGCCTGGTCGCCGGGGGCGAGCAGCAGGTCGAGATCGGGGGCGGGTGTCACGTCCAGCATTGCGGTCCTCCGTTTGTCGGGACCGGACGCAATGCGGCTTCGCGTCCCGTTTGGTTGCCGGAGCGGCCGCATCCCCCCTTGCGGAGGCCGCCACCTTGCCCGGGAAGGCAGGTTGGCGTTGGGCGCCGGCCCAACTCTTGATGCATGGCCAGATAAGCCACCATGGGGAGGAATTGGCAAGGGTCCGGGCGGATGGAGGTGCTTTTCTCCGTTCCGGCCGCCTTGACGGGGACGATCGCGCCGGCCGATGCTCCCGCGGTGACCCTGCGTCGTTCCAAGCCCGCCGCCTCGAAAAAGTGCCCTGCCAGGGGCACGACGGATCGGCGCGCGCGGTAGCCACAGCGCCCCAGGATCATGTTGAACCCCGCCGGTTTGGACGGGGTTCACCACAGGTCCCGTCTCCGGCATCCGAGGAGACGAACCACGATGCAACCTATTCACCCCGATGTCGGCGGACTCTGGCTGCCGCTCGTCACGCCATTCCGCGACGGCGCGCTTGATGAGACGTCGCTGCGCCGGCTGGCGCGGCACTACGCGGCGGAACCGCTCGACGGCCTGATCCTGGCGGCCACCACCGGCGAGGGCCTGACCCTCGACGATGACGAGACCGAGCGCCTGGTCGCCGTGGTGGCGGAGACCCTGGCCGCGGCGGGCCGGCGCCTGCCGGTGTTCCTCGGCCTGTCCGGCAGCGACACACGAAAGATGACGAAGGCGCTGCGTGCGATCGCGGATTGGCCGGTCGACGGCACCCTGATCGCCTGCCCGTACTACACGCGCCCCTCGCAGGACGGGATGATCCGACACTTCACCGCCCTGGCCGGGACCACGGCGCGGCCGATCCTGATCTACAACATCCCCTACCGGACCGGCGTGAACCTCGGCAATGCGGCGATGCTGGAACTCGCCGCGCTGCCCAATATCGTGGGGGTGAAGGACTGTTCGGCCGACATGGCGCAATCCTTGGACCTGCTGCGCCGCAAGCCGGCAGGCTTCGCGGTGCTGACCGGGGAGGACGCGATGTTCCACCCCATGCTCACCCAGGGTGCCGAAGGCGGCATCACCGCCTCCGCCCATGTCAGGACACGGGGCTTCGTCGCGGTGCGCGACCTGGTGCGCGCGGGCGACGCGGCGGGCGCGCTGGTGGCGTGGCACGCGATCTGCGACCTGCCGCCCCTGCTGTTCGCCGAGCCGAGCCCAGCGCCGATCAAGCATTGGCTGTGGCGGGAGGGCCTGATCGACAGCCCAGAGGTCAGGCTGCCGATGACGCCGGTGAGCGATGCGCTCGCCGCGCGGATCGGGCGCGCGGTCGAGGCCATGCGCATCGACCGGGTCGCCTCCTGAGCGCCGTCGCGTTGGGGAGGGGGCGCCGCCCCTCTCCAAATCTCACTGCACCAGGCCACGGTGTGGCCTGGACCGCCGGGATTGGTGCCGGGCGAAAAGATCCGTGCGCCTCGTCGCGTGACCGCCGGGCAGCATGACCCCGGGGCGTTGCGCCGCTGCGCCCGACCGGACATAGAGCGCCGACAGCAACCGGAGAAACCCACTGACCATCGAGAACGAAGCCCAACTCGACAAGCTGCGGAAGGTCGGCGGGCTGGTGGCGCGCACCCTGGCCGCGATGGGCAGGGCGCTGGAACCGGGCATGATGACCAGGGAGCTCGACACTCTCGGGCGCGCGCTGCTCGAGCGCGAAGGCGCGCGATCCGCGCCCGAGCGCAGCTACGGATTTCCTGGCGCCACCTGCATCTCGGTGGCCTCCGACTGCGCCCACGGCATCCCGGACGACACCGTGGTGAAGGCAGGCGACCTGATCAACATCGATGTCTCGGCCGAGCTCGACGGCTATTTCGGTGACACCGGGGCGAGCTTCGCCGTCCCGCCGGTACGCCCCGATATCGAACGCCTCTGCCGAGATGGTCGCCGGGCGATGTGGGCCGGGATCCGGGCGGTGAAGCCCGGCAGCCAATTGAATGCGGTCGGCCGCTCGATCGAGGATTTCGCCCGAAGGAAGGGCTACAGCCTGGTGCGCAACCTCGCGAGCCACGGCGTCGGCCGTACCCTGCACGACGACCCGGGCGAAATCCCGACCTGGTACGAACCGCGTGACAGGCGCCGAATCCCCGAAGGCCTCGTCTTCACCATCGAGCCCTTCCTGTCGCTCGGCGCCGACCAGGTGGAGCAGCGGGATGACGGCTGGTCCCTGCGTCCGCCGGGTCATCAGCCCACCGTGCAGTACGAGCATACGCTTGTCGCCACCAGGCGCGGGCCGTTGGTGCTGACCCTCGCCTGACCCGGCGCATCGGGGCGGCCTGCCGGCCCTCGCGATCACGCCACCAGCGGCTGCCCGACGATCTCGCGCAGCAGCTTCTGCCGGATCGCCTCGGCGAAGGCCGCGTAGTCCGGCGTGTGCATGGCGAAGGACCCGGGGCCTCCGATGACCTCCGCGCGATAATGGTCGAGCAGGTCGGGTTCCTCGTTCAGCACCGCAAGCGCGTTGATCGTCACCCCGGCGGCCACGCCGATGTCGCGCACCGGGCCGGGCGAGCGTCCCTGGTTGTGCCGTCCGTCGCCGGAGACGTCCATCACCAGCCGGCTGGCCTCGGCCGGCAGGGTGCCGAGCAGGGCGAGGCCGGCGGCCATCCCCTCCCCCAGGGCGGTCGCACCGGCCGGCACCAGGCGGGGGGCGTTCTCCACAGCATCAGCAAAGGCGGCGGTCGCGGCCGGGCTGTCCAGCCGTGTCCACGGCAGAGCCACGGCCTGTGCCCCCTGCCCCGACCACATCAGCAGGCAGATCGCCACCGCGCCGTGCCGACCGGCCGAAATCGCGGCCTGCACCGATTCGTCCCGCAAGGCCGCTGCGGTGCCGCCGAGCATGAGACCGAACTCGTCATAGTCCACTGAAGAAGACGCATCCACGGCGAGACAGAGGGCGAGGTCGACCTTCTCCATGGCTGATTCTTGCATGGCTGGCGGTTGGCCGCACGCCCGGTTGGTGGGCATGCTGGCGGCAATCAGCCGTGGAGAATTGACGATGCAACGCAGAATCCTGCTGGCCGGCGCCGCCGGCGCGGTGCTGGCCCGTCCGACGCTCGCTCAGGGCGCCTGGCCGAACCGCACCATCCGCATGATCGTGCCCTACACGCCGGGCGCGGCGACCGATGCGATGGCGCGCCTTTCGGCGCAGAAGCTGCAGGAGAAGCTCGGCGTGACGGTGGTGGTGGAAAACCGCCCCGGTGCGAATGGCGCGATCGGCAGCCAGGCGGTGCTGCAGGCGCCGGCGGATGGCTACACCATCATGGGATCGGCCTCGATCCACCCGATGGCGCGCTATGTCATGAAGGCCGCGCCCTATGACCCCGTCACGGACTTCATCCCGGTGGCGCGCACCGCCCGCGGGCCGCTGGTGCTGGTGATGAACCCGCGCCTGCCGCAGGCGACGATCCCTGCAGTGGTGGAAGCCGCGAAGGCCGAACCGAACAAATGGTCCTTCGCGACCTCCTCGCTGGGTTCGGCGGGGCATCTCGGATCGATCGAGTTCAACCGCATGACCGGGGCGAATATCGAGATCGTCGGCTATCGTGGTTCCGCCCCGGCGCTGACCGATGTGGCGGCCGGCAATGCACAGTTGATGTTCGACCCGGTGCTGGCGACCTTGCCGATGATCCGCGGCGGGCAGTTGCGTGGCCTGGGCATCGCCACGGCGGCCCGCACGCCGCTCGCGCCCGACCTGCCGACCATGGCGGAATCCGGGCTGCCCGGCTTCGAATTCTATTCCTGGTATGGCGTCTGGGCGGCGCGTGCCGTCCCGCGAGAGATCGTCGACCGCATGAATGCCGTGATCGTCGAGGCGATGCGCGAACCGGCGGTGGTGGAACGCCTGACCGGCCTCGGCTTCGAACCGGTGGCGGAGACGGTGCCGGAGCTCGAACGCTTCATCGTCGCCGATGTCGCGCGCAACGCGGAACTGCTCCGCATCGCGAATTTCCAGCCCGAATGAGCCTCACCATCACCCCTGCCGCGCTTGCCGAGGAACTCGGCACGCCCGGCCTGGTCGTGCTGGATGGCAGCGTGTTCCAGCGCCCGGCGCCCGACCTGTCCACCATGTTGCAGGACAGTGCGCGGGCATCCTTCGAGAAGTCGCGCATTCCGGGGTCGGTGCATCTGGATGCGCTGGACTGGTTGTGGGACCGCAGCCGGCCCTTCCGCTTCGCGCTGCCGGCGCCGGAGGTCGCGGCCGCCGCCTTCGCAGCGCATGGCGTGGGGCAGGACAGCCAGGTCGTGCTGTATGACCGCGTCGGCGGGAACTGGGCGACGCGGACCTTCTGGACGCTGCATTGGCTCGGCTTCGATGACGTGCGGGTGCTGGAAGGTGGGCTGGCGGCCTGGAAGGCGGCGGGGCTGCCGGTCGAGAGCGGCCCGGCGGCAGCACCGCTGCCGGCCGCACGTCCCTTCACGCCAAAGCCGCGTGCCGCGGCCATTGCCGACCGCGACACGGTGCGCGCCGCGCTGGGCGCACCCGGCGTCGCGGTGGTCAATGCCCTGTCGGCCGAACAGCATGCGGGAACGGGCGGGCTGCCCTATCACCGGCCCGGTCGGATCGCCGGCAGCACCAACCTGCCGGCCCCGCTGCTGAGCGACGCCACCCTGGCGCCGGAGGCCATCGCCACCCTGGCGGACCAGGCTGGCATCGCGCGCGGGGATCGCGTCATTGCCTATTGCGGCGGCGGCATTGCGGCATCGAACCTGGCGTTCAACCTGATGCGGGCGGGCTGGACGGACATTGCCGTGTATGATGGCAGCCTGGACGAATGGGGGCGCGACCCGGCGCTGCCGATGGAAACCGGGCCGGGCTGATTGCGCTGGGTCAATGACCGCTTCTGCTTCCGGCGCTATGTGACAGGGACAAGACGGAGGACACCGGCATGCCCCAGCGCACCCTGGGCGAGATCGTCCGTGACCAACAGCCCCTGACCCTGCCCCCGGCGGCGACTGTTTCCCAGGCCTGCGGCGCCATGCATGCGCGCCGCGTCGGCGCGGTGCTGGTGGTGGACGAGGATCACCACCTGCTCGGCATCTTCACCGGCCGCGATGCGGTTCGGCTGCTTGCCGAAGGGGCCAACGCGAAGACGACGCGCGTCGATGCGGTGATGACGAAGGATCCGAAGACGCTCGGCCCCAAGGCGAGCGCGATGGAGGCGCTGCTGCTGCTGAACGATGGCGGCTTTCGCCATGTGCCGATCGTCGATGGCGGGCGCGTGGCGGGCATCGTCTCGCGCTATGACTTCCGCGCAAAGGAACAGGCGCGCTTCGACGACGAGACGGGGTTCATGGAGATGCTGCGCTGAGCGCGATGACCGAAGGCGCGTATGCGCCGCAGGTCTGAATCGCGCGATCAAGCAAGCGCGATGACCGAAGGCGCGTATGCGCCGCAGGTCTGAATCGCGCGATCAAGCAAGCGCGATGACCGAAGGCGCGCAGGCGCCGCAGGTCTGAATCGCGCCGTCAGACAATCCGCGGCGCCAACGCGCCCAGCAGCCCATCCACCGCGAAGGCCATCAGACCCGTCAGCAGCGCGCCCTGTATCACCCAGGCGGGGTTGCCGTTCACCAGCCCGGCGATGATCGGCGTGCCGAGGCAGCTGGCCCCCGCCACGGCGCCGACCGCCGCAGTCGCCACCGCCAGCACCGCGGCAACGCGGATGCCGGAGAGGATGGGCGGCGCCGCCAGCGGCAATTCCACGCGCAGCAACACCTGGCGCGGCGTCATCCCAGACCCGCGCGCGGCATCCAGCACGTCGGGCGGCACGGTGGCGAGCGCCCCGGTCGTCGCCCGCAGCACCGGCAGCGTGGCGTAGCAGACCAGGGCGAGCAGTGCCGGCGCCGCGCCGAAGCCGACCACCGGCACCGCGATCGCGATCACGGCGACGGGCGGTACCGCCTGCGCGAAACCGACCAGGGCATCGGCGATGACGCGCACCTCCCGCGCGCCGGGGCGCGTCGCGGCGATGCCAAGGCCAAGGCCGATCGCCGTCGCCGGGATCAGCGAGGCCAGCACCAGCCAGCCATGGCGGAACGTGAGGGCGACGAAGGATTCACGCCGGTAGAGCGGGTCCGCCACGTCCGGGAACACCACCCCGAAGGCCGGGCCGGACAGCGGCAGCAGCAGCAGCCCCGCGGCGAGCAGAACGGCCGGCAGCAGCGGTGCCACCCTCATGCGCGCAGCAGGTCCCGCAGCGCGACGAGGCCCGACGGCATCCCGGCGCCATCCACCAGCAGCACGGCATCGGACCGCGCGGCGAGCATCGCCTCCAGCGCCTGCCGCGCCGTCGCGGCGGCGGGGATGCGCGGCAGGCTGGCCGGCGCCTCGCCCGACGGACCGGCCAGGGCGGCGGCGGCGACCAGCGCCAGCCGCCGCATGCCGAGCGCCCCGCCATCGAGCAGGCCGCGCACGCGCGGATCGGCGGGTGCATCCAGCAGGTCCCGCGGCGCGCCATCCTGCAGCAGCCGCCCATCGGCCATGACCGCGAGGCGCGTGGCGAGTGCCAATGCTTCCTCCACGTCATGCGTGACCAGCAGGATGGTCTTGCCGGTGGCGGCGTGCAGTCGCGCCATTTCCTGCTGCAACGCCTGGCGCGTGATGGCATCGAGCGCACCGAAGGGTTCGTCCATCAGCACGATGTCGGGATCGGCGGCGAGCGCGCGCGCCACGCCGATGCGCTGCGCCTGGCCGCCCGACAGTTCCGCCGGCCGGCGGTCGCGATAGGCCGCGGGGTCCAGCCGCAGCAGGGCCAGCAGGTCATCCACCCGCGCGGCGATGCGCCGTTCGTCCCACCCCAGCAGCCGAGGCACCGCGCCGATGTTGCGCGCCACGGACCAATGCGGGAACAGGCCGACGCCCTGGATGACGTAGCCGATGCGCCGCCGCAGCGCCGGGGCGGGTTCGGATGCGACGTCGCGGTCGCGCAGCATCACGCGCCCGGCATCGGGGTCGACCAGCCGGTTGACCATGCGTAGCGCGGTGGATTTCCCCGCACCAGACCCACCGAGCAGCACGGCGAAGGCACCCTCGGGCACCACGAGGTCGAGCCCATCCAGCGCCCTCGTGGCGCCGAAGGATTTCCGCACGCCTTCGAAGCGGATCACGCCGCACCGGCGCGACGGCGGTCCATCGCTTCCTCCAGCGCGCGCAGCCCCGCATCCAGCACCAGAGCGAGGACGGCGACCGGCAACGCGCCCAACAGGATCAGGTCCGGCGCGAACTGCCCAAGCCCCTGGAACATCAACACGCCGAAGCCGCCGGCACCGACCAGCGCGCCGAGCGTCACCAGCCCCACCGCCTGCACCGCCGCGGTGCGCAGGCCGCCGAGGAAGACCGGCGCACCGAGCGGCAGGCGCACCCGCAGCAGCACCTGGCCGGGCGCGAAGCCAAGCCCCCGCGCCGCATCCACCGCCGCCGCCGGCGCCGCGCCAAGCGCCGAGCGCGTCGCGGCCGCGATCGGCAGCAGCAGGTACAGGAACACGCCGATCACCGCCGGCGCGGCACCGATGCCGCGCAGCCCGGCCTCCCGCAGCAACGGCACCGCGCGCCCCAGCGCGGCCAAAGGCTCGATCAACAGGGCGAACAGCGCCATCGCCGGGATCACCTGCAACGCCGCCAGCACGCCGATGACGGCCGGACCTGCGCGCGGCGACACGAAGGCGAAGGCGCCGAGGGCGACGCCCACCGCGAGCGCCGGCACCAGGGCTGCAGCCACCAATTCGAGATGCCCGGCCAAGGCCGTGCGCAGTTCCACCCCGCGCGCCGCAGCCTCCCGCACCAGGCCGAGATCGCCGAGCAGGCCAAGCGCCGCCATCAATCCGATGGTTGCGACGAAGGCCATGGCGGTGGCCGCCCGACCCGCCGCGCCGACCTGCGCGCGGCCAAGCGCGAGGCGCGCGGCCAGCAGCAATGCGCCGAAGGCGACCCAGGCCCCTCCGCCCGGTCCCAGCCGCGCGGCGGGCGACGATCCCGTCAGCCGCCCCGCGACATCGTCCAACCCGCCGAGGAGCCCGCACAGGGCGACACCGCAGGCCAGTGCGGCCACCCGACCGGGCAGCAGCGCCGCGGCCAGCGCCGCCAGCCCGGCGGGCATCAGGAACCCCCAGACCTGCACATCGCCCACCGCGATGGGACGCGGCGGCACGATCCGGTTCGGCGCCAGCACCGCGAAGCCGAGCAGCAGCGGGGCCAGCACGGCGAGCAACAGCAGCGCCGTCTCCAGCGGGCCGGCGCGCCGCCCGCCCGTCAGCGGAGCAGCCCTGCCGCGGCAAGATGGGCGCGCGCCACCTCCCGCGCCGGCGTACCCTCCACCGCGATGCGGGCGTTCAGCCGCTGCAGCACCGTCAGTTCCAGCGTCCGGAAGGCGGGGGCGAGGATCTCGGGAATGCGCGAATTGGCGCGCAGCACCACGCCGCGCAGCACCGGCGCAGGGTTGTAGACCGGCTGGACGCCCTTGGTGTCGTCCAGCACCACCAGGTCGAGCGCGGCGATGCCGCCATCGGTGCCGTAGACCATGGCCGCGTTGACCCCGTTCAACTGCTGCGCCGCTGCGCGCATCGTCACCGCCGTATCGCCGCCCGGCAGCACCAGCAGGCGGTCCGGCGCCAGCGTGAAGCCATAGGCACGTTGGAAGGCCGGCAAGGCGGCCGGGCTTTCGACGAATTCTGCCGAGGCCGCGAGCTTGAACGGCCCGCCGGCGCCGACATGCCGCGCCAGGTCCTCGAGCGTGCGCAGGCCATGCGCGCGGGCAAGGTCGGCGCGCACCGCGATCGCCCAGGTGTTGTTCGCCGGGGCGGGCGCCAGCCAGGCGATGTCGTTGCGCTGCGCGTCCAGGTCGCGGACCTTCTCATATCCCGCGCGGGCATCCTTCCAGGCCGGGTCGGATTCCATCTGGAAGAAGAAGGCACCATTTCCAGTGTATTCGGGATAGAGGTCGATCTCGCCGGCCAGGATCGCGCTGCGCACGATGCGCGTGGGGCCGAGCGGGACGCGACTTTCCACACGCATCCCGCTGCCTTCCAGCAGCAGCACGATCAGCTGGCCCAGCAGGCCGCCCTCGGTGTCGATCTTGCTCGCCACCACGACCGGCCGCGCCTGGCCGAGCGCCGGCGCGGCGATCAGCGCGGCAGCGCCGGTCAGGAGGTGTCGGCGCGTCGCGCCATGGATGCGGGTCATCGGATCCTCCCGGTGCGAAACGGATACGAGACTGCCATGCAATACGCGCATCGCGCGACCCCGCTTGCCGCCGGCTGCGTGAAATCTGACACCGTCGCGCTCCGCAGGCGCTATGATGATGAACGGCATGGCGGCGAGGGCCGCCGCCCGCGCCGCGTGCCGCGCCGAACCGCCACGCTGGAGCCCCAGCCCATGAAGGATCGTCCCCTGATCGAGGTCGCGCCGCATCGCGACACCATCTGCCTTCCCCGCGACGCCACCGTGCAGCAGGCCTGCGCACGGATGCGCGAGGCCGGTGCCTCCGCCGTGCTGGTGACCGATGAGCAATCGCACCTGCTGGGCATCTTCACCGGCCGCGACGCGATCTGCCGGATGCTGGCCGATGGCCGCGACGCCGCGACAACGACGCTCGGCACGGTGATGACGGCGAAGGTCGAGGCCCTCGGGCCGCGCGACCGCGCCATCGATGCGTTGCACCTGATGCATGATGGCGGCTTCCGCCACGTCCCGGTGATCGAGGGCGGACGCGTGCGCGCGCTGGTGCTGCGCAGCGATTTCCGGGCGCTGGAGCGCGCGCAGATCGAGGTCGAGGACACGATCTTCGCGACCATCCGCTAGATCGACACGCCGTGCCCTAGGCACCTCCGGCGCCCCGCCCTAGTCTCGACGGGACGGAGGACGAAACCATGCCGGAAAGCCCGATCGACCCGAAGCTCGCGCAGGAGGCCACGCTGCCGCTCGCCGGCATTCGCGTGCTGGACCTGACGCTGGCCCGCGCCGGGCCCACCTGCGTGCGCCACCTGGCCGATTGGGGGGCCGAGGTGATCCGCGTCGAACCGCCGTCGTTCAATGACGGCCTGGGTGGTTCGCGGGAGGGCTACGACTTCCAGAACCTGCACCGCAACAAGCGGTCCATCGCGCTCGACCTGAAGACTGAGGAGGGCAAGACGGCCTTCTTCGAACTCGCCAAGACGGCCGATGTGCTGGTCGAGAACATGCGCGTGCGGGTCAAGCACCGCCTCGGCATCGCGCCCGACCAGGTGCAGGCGGTGAACCCGCGCCTGATCTATGCGTCGATCTCGGGTTTCGGCCAGACCGGGCCGTATTCCGAGCGCGCCGGCGTGGACCAGATCGCCCAGGGCATGGGCGGGATGATGACCATCACCGGCGAACCGGGGCGCGGGCCGATGCGTGCCGGCATCCCCTTCGTGGACCTGACGGCGGGGAACCTGCTGGCGCTCGCGGTGATGATGGCGCTGTGGGAACGGCAGAAGACCGGCAAGGGGCGGTATGTCCACACCTCGCTGCTGGAAGCGATGGTCTTCATGCTCGACCTGCAGGCGGCGCGCTACCTGATGGATGGGGAAGTGCCCGGCCAGGCCGGCAACGACCATCCGGTGAACATCCCGATGGGTGCCTTCGACACCGCCGACAAGCCGGTGAACATCGCGGCCTCCAGCCCGAAGATGTGGGCGCAGTTCGCCGAGGCGGTGGGCCACAAGGAATGGCTCGAAGTCGAGGAATGGAAGACGGCCAAGGGCCGCAGCGCCGACCGCAAGCGGCTCAATGCCGCGATCGCCGAGGTGTTCAAGCAGCAGCCGTCCGAACACTGGATCGACCTGCTGGAACGCATCGGCATCCCCTGCGGGCCGATCAACAAGGTGGACCAGGTCTTCGCCGACCCGCAGGTGCAGCATCTGCGCATGGCGATGCCGATGCAGCATCCGACGCGCGGGGCGACGCATCTCGTCTCCTCGGCCATCAACATCGAGGGCGTGGAGAGCGCGGTGCGCATCGTGCCGCCGCGCCTGGGCGAGCATTCCGCCGAGATCCTCAAGGAACACGGCTACAGCGATGACGACGTGGCGCGGCTGCGCGGCCTTGGCGTGATCGGCGAGGGTTGAGGCCGATGGAATTCGCTGACGGCAAGATCCTCGCCGAGATCACGGACGGCGTCGGGCGCATCACCTTCAACCAGCCCGAAAAGCGCAATGCCATGTCGGTGACGATGTGGGCCGGCATGGGTGCCGCACTCGACGTGTTCGAGAAGGACGCCGCGGTGCGCTGCATCGTGCTGACCGGGGCGGGCGACAAGGCCTTCGTGTCCGGCGCCGACATCAGCCAGTTCGACAAGATGCGCTCGGACGCCGATGCGCAGCGCGAATACAGCAAGCAGACGGCGGGCGGCCGGCTGAAGCTCGCCACCTTCCCCAAGCCGGTGATCGCCGAGATCCGTGGCTTCTGCATGGGTGGCGGGCTTGGCATCGCCATGTCCTGCGACATCCGCATCGCCGCCGAGGGCAGCCAGTTCGGCATCCCGGCGGCGAAGCTCGGCATCGCCTATGGCTTCGACATGGTGCGTCACCTGGTGGACCTGGTCGGCCCCGCCCATGCGCACATGATCCTGATGACCGGCGAACGCTTCGGTGCCGAGGAAGCGCAGCGGGTCGGGCTGATCAACAGGGTGGTCGCCCCCGACGCGCTGGCCGGCGAGATCGCCAAACTGACGGCCACGCTCGCCGTCAATGCGCCGCTGTCGCTGTACGCCAACAAGCGCACGGTGCAGGCGGTGCTGCAGGACCGTGCCGACCGCGACATGGCCGGCTACAACGCCGCCATGGCGGCCTGCTTCGACAGCGCCGATTACCAGGAAGGCCGGCGCGCCTTCATGGAAAAGCGCAAGCCGGCTTTCCAGGGTCGCTGACGCTTTGCGGGGCCGCGGCTGCGGCCCCGCAAGGCTGCTTCGTTTGGCCTCAGACGACGGCGCCGGCTTGGCTTTCGCGCCCTGCGCTGGCGCGCTGGCCAGGTCGGGAGGTCAGGGCGCGGTCGCGCTGTGCGCTCCCGGCCCGATGCGGGGCATCGGGCCGAAGCCGCTCACCAACGCCGGATGTTGTTCATGGGCTGCCGTTCCCGGTTCGAGCCGGCTCCCGGCCCGATCCCAGGCCGCCGGGGCGAAGCGGATGCGCGACACACGCAGCCTTGCCGAAAAGACATGCGGCTGGCCGTTCCTTGCGCAACTGCCCATATGCTACCCCTCGCGCCGCGAGCGGCCCTTCGCCGCGGCCCGACGGAGCGGAACGACAGCGTGGACGGATCACATGACGGGCCGGCGGCACGGCTGCAGGATGATGCGGGGGACTGCATCATCCCCGAAAGCCTGGCTGATACCCATGCCTCCGCACCGATCACCCGCTTGGTCGCCGAGGTCGCCGCGCAATGTTCCGGCGACCGCATCACGCTGGGCGAGATGGGCGAGGCCTTCGGCGACCGTGCCTTCGGCCTACTGATCCTGTTGCTGTGCCTGCCTGGGCTGCTGCCGGGGATGGCATCGGTGTTCGGCACGCCGATGCTGATCCTGGGCGTGCAGATGGGCCTGGGTTTCCGCAAGCCGAAGCTGCCGGCCTTCATCGCGCGCCAGTCGCTCAAGCGCACCGACCTGATGCGGCTGACGCCGGGTTCCACCACCCGCGTCTCGCGCGCCATCGCCAAGATCGAACGCTGGGTGCGGCCGCGCCCGGGGCCCTTCACCAACGCCACCGCGGACAAGGTGGTGGGCTGGCTGACCGCCTATGCCGCGCTGATGCTGATCCTGCCGGGGCCAGGGACGAACGGCCCGCCGGCCTTCGGCGTGATCGTCATGGCGCTCGGCGTGGTGGAGAACGACAGCAAGGTGGTCGGCATCGGCATGGCCCTGACCATCCTGGGCAACCTGTTCGCCACCGCGGTGCTCGGCGCGCTGCTATGGTTCGGCATGGAAGCCTTGCACTACGTTTATTAGATCCCTCAAACGGCGGGCGCCGGCCATCCGGCCGGCTTGCCTTCGCGCCTTGCACTGGCACGCTGGACACGGCTGACGGGCTGGGCGCGGTCGCGCCGTGCGCTCCCGGATCGAGGAAGGGCCTCGATCCGTCTGTTGTTTGACCCTCAGGCGGCGGGCGCCGGCCATCCGGGCTGCTTGCCTTCGCGCCATGCGCTGGTGCGCCGGACACGGCTGACGGTCCGGGCGCGGTCGCGCCGTGCGCTCCCGGATCGAGGAAGGGCCTCGATCCGTCTTTTGTTTGACCCTCAGGCGGCGGGCGCAGCCCATCCGGGCTGCTTGCCTTCGCGCCATGCGCTGGTGTGCCGGACACGGCTGACGGGCTGGGCGCGGTCGCGCCGTTCGCTCCCGGATCGCGGCAGCGCCTCGATCCGTTCTTGTTTGATCCTCAAGCGGCGGGCGCGGCCGATCCACGTCGTGGCCCTGGACGCGACGTCACCACCCGCCTAGGGTCGAAGGATGCGCCGGTGGCCCGAAAGGGCTGAAACGGGAACGCGCGACGCGGTGATCCTCACCGCCCATCCGCGGCTGCCCCCGCAACTGTAGGCGACGAGATCGGCCCCACACGCCATTGCGCCCCGTGCGCGAGAAGGCGGGGCCGGCGGCGGGGGCGCGTTGCCCCTGCCCCGTCGCGAGCCAGGAGACCGGCCGGCGCAGAGTTGTCTCGCGCGTGCCGGGCGGGGAGCACCGGCGCAACGGACCATGGGTGCGCCCGCAACAAGGCGGGCGTCCCCTCCGTCATGCGAGCACGACGCCAGCCCGCCCCGGCGCCCCACGGCACCGGGGCGAAACGCGGACCGTGCTACGGAGGGACCCCCGGATGAAACACCGGATCCTTGCTTTTATCGCCCTTGCCCCCTTTGCGCCCGCCTGGGCCCAGGAGGCGCCCACCACAACCACCGCCGTCCCCGACATGGTGGTGACGGCCACGCGCGTGCCCACGCCGCGCGACCGCATCCCCGCCCCGGTCACCGTCATCGACCGCCAGACCATCCAGGAGAACGGCTACGTCACGCTGGCCGAAGCCCTGGCGACGGTCCCCGGCTTCCGCCTGGTGCAGGCCGGCGGCCTTGGCCAGCAGGCCTCCGGCTTCGCCCGCGGCGCCAATGCCCGGCAGGTGCTGGTTCTGATGAACGGCGTGCCGGTCAACGACCCCTCCGATCCGAACGGCGCCTTCAACTTCGGCAATGAGTTGCTCGGCGACATCGAACGCATCGAGGTGGTGCGCGGGCCAGTCTCCTCGCTGTACGGCTCGGCGGCGATCGGTGGCGTGGTCAACCTGATCACCCGCTCCGCCCCGGCCGACCGCGTCGCCGCGCCCTATTTCGAGGCCGCCGGCGGTTCCAACAACACCGTGCGCGGCTTCGCCGGCATGGGCGGGACGGTCGGCATGGTGGATTACCAGATCACCGGCCAGGGCCTGTCCACACGCGGGTCCAACGCCGTCGCGCCGCGCTTCTACCAGAATGGCGGGGAACTGGATGGGCTGCGCTCGGCCATCGTCACCGCCCGGCTCGGCCTGACTGTGGGCGAGACCGTCCCCGGCGAGGTCTTCGGCCGTACCCGTATCGAAGGCCTGGTCCGCGGTCGCGAGAACACCGTCGGCCTGGATGACGTGCCCAATGACGACCCGAACTACACCGGGCAGGACCGGTCCTGGTTCGGCTATGTGCGGTCCGCGACCGACCTGTTCGGCGGCGCCCTGACCACCGGCGTCACGATTTCGGGCAGCCAGAACCGGCGGCGCTACACCAACCTGCCGGATCCGGGGAACCCCTTCGCCACGGCCGATGACCTCTATCGCGCCAGCCGCCAAGCCTTCTCCTGGGACAACACGCTGCGCTTCCCCGATGCCGGCGCGCTGACCGACGTCGTCATGCTGTTCGGCGGCCAGTGGGAAAAGGAAGGCGCGGACAGCGCCAATGGCTCGGCCTTCTTCCGCACCACCGTCGATGCGACGCAGCGCTCGGGCGCCGGCTATGCCTCGCTGCAGGGGCGGCTGTTCGACCGGCTCGATCTGACAGCGGGCATCCGCTACGACGGGCCGGAGGGCTATGACGGCTTCACCAGCTGGCGCCTGGGCGCGGTGCTGGCGCTGCCGGAGATCTCCTCCCGCCTGCGCGCCGCGGCCGGCACCTCCTTCAAGGCGCCTTCGCTGTTCCAGCGCTTCGGCACCATCACCGGCTTCTTCCAGGGCAACCCCGACCTGCGCCCCGAGGACGGCTTCGCCTGGGAAGCCGGCTTCGAGACCGACATCGCATCCTGGGCCACGGTGTCGGCGATGTATTTCGACAGCCGCATTACCAACCTGATCAACTACGACCAGACCTTCACGACGCTGATCAACGTGGACAGCGCGCGCATCCGCGGCGGTGAATTCGCCCTGACGCTGCGGCCGACCGACTGGTTCTCCCTGACCGGCGCCTGGACGGTGCAGGAAGCGATGGACACCACCAACAACACGCCATTGCCGCGCCGGCCGCGCAACATCGCCAGCCTGTCCATGCGCTTCGCCGCGCCCACGCCCTGGGACGGCCCGCGCAACCAGCGCATCGTGGTGGTGCCGGAGATCCTCTATACCGGGCAATCCCCGGAAGGCGCCTTCGCGCGCTACAACGACGACGGGTCTTCGATCACCACCGCCGGCAAGAACGACGCGGGCACGGTGTTCAACCTGACGGCAACGGTGCCGATCCTTGAACAGCTTGCGGGGTTCGTGGAGTTCCGGAACCTGGGGAATACGCGCTACGAGCCGGCGAACGGCTTCGTCATTCCCGGCCGCACGGCCGTGGCGGGGCTGCGCGGGACGTTCTGAAGACTTCTGGAGGGGCGTTGCCCCTCCAGACCACCCCACCAGGGGCCTGCGGGCCCCTGGACCGCGGGGAATTGGGCGATGGGCATCCCTGTCAGGATCACCGCCGAAACGCGGCTCTGCGCTGCAGCGACACGCCCGTGGGCAGCACCAATGCCCGGCCCGCCATGCATCTCGGGGACGAATCTTCCCGCCCAGCACGAGGTGACGGTTTCCAAAGGCCGTAGAGCGTGATGGCCGCAGGTGCGAATGCACCGGAGGTCTGAATCACACGATCAAACGAAGGCATAGAGCAGGAGGTGTGAGCAAGCGCGAACGGATCCTGCTCTATGCCCTAGGTGAGGAAGGTCTGGAGGGGGCAGGGCCCTCTCCGGTCCCGTCCTCCAACGACCCGCTCATCGCGTCGCGCCAGGCACCCACAGCACATCCCCGCCCGACGCCGCGTTCAGGTGCCGCGACAGCACGAACAGGTGGTCCGACAGGCGATTGAGGTAGCGGATCACCGCCGCGTTCACCTCCTCCTGCCCCGCCAGCGCCACCACCAGGCGTTCGGCCCGGCGCACCACGGTGCGCGCCAGGTGCGCATGCGCCGCCGCCGCGCAACCCGCCGGCAGGACAAAGGATTTCAGCGGCGGCAAGGCGGCGTTCATCGCCGCGATCTCGGCTTCCAGGCGCAACGACTGGGTATCCGCCACGCGCAGCCGCGCACCGGCCTCCCCTGGCACGCAAAGGTCGGCGCCGACATCGAACAACTCGTTCTGGATGCGCGAGAGCATGGCATCCGCGGCGGCATCCGCGCCCGTATGCAGCCGCACCAGGCCGAGTGCTGCATTCGCCTCGTCCACCGTGCCATAGGCCTCGACGCGCAGCGCATCCTTGCGCAGGCGGGTCCCGTCGCCGAGCGACGTCTCCCCCCCATCGCCGCCGCGTGTCGTGATGACGTCGAGCTTCACCATGCCGCACCCCCGGGTTGCCGCACCGTTATGGCGCGGGGCGGGGCGGCGGCAAGGGCTGGGGCCTATCGCCCACGCGCATCCGACAGGCGGAAATGCACCGCGGTCGACAGCGTCGCCGCCACCGGCATGCCGACGCGCGTCGCCGGGCGGAAGCGCCAGCGCCGCGCGGCCTCCACTGCGGCGCGGTCAAGTGCCGGATAGCCGGAGGAGATCGCCACCTCCGCCATCGTGACCCTGCCATCGGCGTCGATCTGCAAGGCGAGGCGCACCACGCCCTCCTCGCCCCGCCGGCGGGCATCGGCCGGATAGTCGGGCGGATTGTTGCGGTGCCCGGAATCGGCCCCGGGCGGGATCACCGCGCCGAGGGCGAAGGACCCCATGGACCGATCGGACGCATCGCCGGAACCGGCATCGAGGCGCACCGGCCCCTGCGCCGCGGCCGGGGGCGCCTGGCGGCGCGGCGGCGGGGCGGGCGGCGGCGCGGGCGGCGATGGCTGGGCGGCGGCCTGTTGCTGCGGCGGGGCCGGCGGCAGGGGTGGTGGGGGTGGCAGCGGGTCGGCCTCGGCCTGCTGCGCCTCGCTTGGCGCTGGCTGGGGTGTAGGCGCGGGGGTTGCCTGCTCGGGGGCGGGCGCCTCCTGCGGCGCCTCGGGCGCCGGGGGCGGGGCGATGGCGGCCTCGGGCATGGTCTCGCGCGGCGGCGGCGGGGCGGGCATGTCGCCGGCCGGGTCGGGTGGCAGGGCCGCGAAATCGTGCGGCGCATCCGGCGCGACGGGCGGGGGCGGCGGTGCCGGCGGGGCGGAGGCGGGTGCGGCGGCTTGCGGCGGTGCCGGCATGGGTGGAGGCGGCGGTACGGCGGCCTGCGGCGCGGGTGGCGGCGCAGGGGGCGCTGGTGTCGCGGGCGGTGCCGGCGGGACCGGCGGTGGGGCCTGCTCGACCGGCGCCCCGCCACCCTGCGCAACCGTATCGTCGAACACCAGGGCGACGCTGCCGATCTCGCCCGGTTCTTCGACCGGTTCGCGATCCGGCCACAACAGCAGGGCCGCCAGGATCCCGGCATGGATCAGGCCGGAGGCGGCCAGGGACAGAAGCAGCAATCGGCCAGCCCGGCGCGGCGCGCGGGCCGAGGGGCTGCGCGGCGGGGCGGCCAGGAGCGCTTCATCGGTCCGGACCGGGTCCGCCACCAGGCAGGGAAGCGGGTCCCGCAATGGCCGCTTCGGCGGGCGGGACGCCGGCGCCGCTCGCAATCGGGCCATCACAGCACCGGCACGCCCCTCTGCTTGGCCTTCGCCTCGGGCTCGACGTGGATGGTGATCAGGGCGCTGTCCAGCTCCGCCTTCAGCGCGGCCTCGATGCGGTCGCAGATGTCGTGCGATTCGCGCACCGTCATCGTCCCCGGCACCACCAAGTGGAATTCCAGGAATGTGTAACGGCCGGCATGGCGCGACCGCAGGTCATGCGCCTCGATCGCGCCCTCGGCCTCGGCCGCGACGATGCGACGGATGCGTTCCATCGTGGCCGGCGGCACCGCCTCGTCCATCAGCCCGCCGACGCTTTCGCGCAGCAGCCGGAAGCCGGAGAACAGGATGTTGCCCGCTGTCAGCGCCGCCAGCAGCGGATCAAGCCACAGCACCCCGGTCATCGCCACCAGCCCGACGCCGACGATCACGCCCGCCGAGGTGATCACATCCGACCACAGGTGATGCGCATCGGCGATCAGCGCGGGGGAGCGGATTGCCCGGCCGCGCCGCATCAGATGCATGGCCCAGGCGGCGTTGACCGCGGTCGCCACCACCGAGACGGCGAGGCCAAGTTTCGCCTGTTCGGGCGCGCGCGGCGCGAGGATCGCGCCCCAGGCCTGGTCCAGGATCAGGATCGCCGCGACGATGATCAGCGCGCCTTCCAGCACGGCGGAGAAATACTCGGCCTTGGCATGACCGTAGGGGTGATTGGCGTCGGCGGGGCGCGAGGAGAAATGCACCGCCGCCAGGGCGGCGGTCGCGGCGGCAACGTTGACGATGCTTTCCAGCGCATCGGCCAGCAGCGCGACCGAGCCGGTCAGCCACCAGGCCACCGTCTTCAGCCCCAGCACCGCGATCGCCACCACGACGCTGCCTATGGCCAGCGCCGTGGCGCGGTTGATCCTGCCTTCGGTCATGGGCGGGGGTTTAGAGCAGATCCCGCCCGGGTGAAATCACCCGAACAGGTGAAGATGCTCGTTCGGACAAGCCCGCGGCGGTTCCCACGGGGGGGAACCGCCCCGGCCCTGGCCTAGACCGAGAAGTACTTCGCGCGCGGGTGGTGCAGCACGATGGCGCTGGTCGACTGTTCCGGGTGCAACTGCCACTCATCGCTGATCGAAACGCCGATGCGCTCTGCCCCCAGCAGCCGCAGCAGGGGCACCTGGTCCTCCAGCCGCGGGCAGGCCGGGTACCCGAAGGAATACCGGCCGCCGCGGTAGGATTGCTGCAACATCTTGTCCATGTCGCGGTCATCCTCACCCGCGAAGCCCAACTCGGCGCGGATGCGCTTGTGGGTGTATTCAGCCATCGCCTCGGCCATCTCCACGCTCAGGCCGTGCAAGTACAGGTAGTCCTGGTAGCGGTTGTCCTCGAACCATTCCCGCGCGATGTCCGACGCCTTCTGGCCGACGGTGACGACCTGCAGGCCGATCACGTCGCGATGCGCCGGGCCGTCATTGATGTCGCGCACGAAGTCGGCGATGCATTCGCCGTCTTCCTTGGGCTGGCGCGGCAGGGTGAAGCGGGTGGCCTCGGTGACGCCATCCTCTTCGAACAGGATCAGGTCGTTGCCCTGGCCGGCGCATTTCCAATAGCCGTAGATCGCCTGCGGCTTGAGGATGTCCTGCTCGCCGGTGATACGCAGCATGCGCGACAGCACCGGGCGCAGTTCCTGCTTGGCCCAGCCGAGGAAATCCTCCAGCGAGCGCCCCTGCTTCCGGAAGCCCCACTGGAACTGGTACAGGCTGCGTTCGTTGATGAAGGGCACGACGGCCTTGGGCGAGGCCTCGATCGTCCGCGCGCCCCAGAAGGGCGGCACCGGCGTGGTCGATTCCGCGGACACACGGCGACGGCGCTGTTCCGCATAGGCCACATCGACCGGCGCGAAGCCGCGCGGATCGGCCTGGCCCAGCACGCGCTTTTCATTGCGCGCCTTGCCCACGCGCTTGGCCTGCACGGCGGCGAGGTAGTCGTCGAAGCCGTTGCCGACCACCTTGTCCATCAGGTGCAGCCCGTCGAAGGCATCGCGCGCATAGGCGACGCGCCCGGTCGTGCCGTCCTTGGCATAGGCGCGGGCGCAATCATCCTCGACATAGTTGCGCGTCAGCGCGGCACCGCCGAGCATCACCGGGATGTCGAGGTCCTGGCGCGCCATCTCCTCAAGGTTCTCGCGCATCACCACGGTGGATTTCACCAGCAGGCCCGACATGCCGATGGCATGGGCGCGGTGTTCCTTCGCCGCCGTGACCATGTCGGCGAGCGGCACCTTGATGCCGAGATTGACCACCTTGTAGCCGTTGTTGGTCAGGATGATGTCGACTAGGTTCTTGCCGATGTCGTGCACGTCGCCCTTCACGGTGGCGAGCACGATGGTCCCCTTCTCCTGCCCCGCCGCGCGTTCCATGTGCGGTTCGAGGTAGGCGACGGCGGCCTTCATCGTCTCCGCGCTTTGCAGCACGAACGGCAACTGCATCTTGCCCGCGCCGAACAGCTCGCCCACCACCTTCATGCCGTCGAGCAGCACGTCGTTGATGATGGACAGTGGTGCCAGGCCCTTGGCGAGCGCGTCGGCCAGTTCATCGTCCAGCCCCTTGCGGTCGCCATCGACGATGCGGTCCTTCAGGCGGCCCTCGACCGTCTCGGCGCGAGTCTTCTTCACGCTGTCGGCGGCCTTGCGGCCCGAGAAGATCTCCAGGACCTTCTGGAGCGGGTCATAGCCTTCGCGACGGCGGTCGAAGATCAGGTCCTCGACGACCTCGACTTCCTCGGGCGGGATCAGGTGCAGCGGCTTGATCTTCGACACATGCACGATCGCGCCGGTCATGCCGGCCTTCACGGCGTGGTCGAGGAACACGGAATTCAGCACATGCCGCGCAGCCGGGTTCAGGCCGAAGGAGATGTTGGACAGGCCGAGGATGATCTGGATGTCCGGGAACTTCTCGCGGATCATGCGGATGCCATCCAGCGTCCACAGGCCGAGCTTGCGGTCGTCCTCATTGCCGGTGGCGATGGTGAAGGTCAGCGGGTCGATCATCAGGTCCGACTGCGGCAGCCCATGCTTGTCGCAGGCGAATTCAACGAGGCGCGTGGCGATGCGCAGCTTGTCCTCGGCGGTCTTGGCCATGCCGACTTCGTCGATGGTCAGCGCGATGACCGCGGCGCCGAACTTCTTCGCCAGGATCATGCGATCCGTGGCGGCCTTCTCGCCATCCTCGAAGTTGATCGAGTTGATGATCGGCTTGCCGCCATGCAGCTTCAGCGCGGCCTCGATCACCGGCGTCTCGGTGGAATCGATCACCAGCGGCGCGTTCACCGAAGACGTGAAGCGGCGGATCACCTCGTTCATCTCGGCCATCTCGTCGCGCCCGACGAAGGCGGTGCAGATGTCGAGGGAGTTCGACCCCTCGCCCACCTGTTCGCGCCCGATGGCGACGCAGCCATCCCAGTCATGCGCCGCCTGGCGTTCGCGCCACGCCTTCGACCCGTTGGCGTTGCAGCGCTCGCCGATCGAGAAATACGCGTTCTCCTGCCGCAGCGGGACGGAGGTGTAGAGCGAGGCGACGGACGGGATCCAGATCGGCTTGCGCAGCACCGGCGCCGGCCGCGCGGCGGCGCCGGCGCGCTTGCGCAGCATCGCATCGAGTGCCGCGATATGCGGCGTCGAGGTGCCGCAGCAGCCGCCGATCAGGTTGACGCCATCCTCGGAGACGAAGCGTTCCATCCAGGAGGCGAGTTCCGCCGCGCCCAGCGGATAATGCGTCTTGCCGTCGACCAGTTCCGGCAACCCGGCATTGGGCTGGACGGAAATGAGCCCCGGCCAGTTCTGCGCGAGGAAGCGGACATGCTCGGCCATCTCCTGCGGGCCGGTGGCGCAGTTCAGCCCCATCAGCGGCACGTCGAGGGAATGGACCACGGCCGCCGCGGCGCCGATATCGGGGCCGACCAGCAGCGTGCCGGTGGTCTCGACCGTCACCTGCACGAAGACGGGGATGTCGGACTTCGCCTCGGCGCGCGCGATCTTGGCGGCATTGACGGCGGCCTTGATGAACAGCGTGTCCTGGTTGGTCTCGGTCAGCAGCGCATCGGCGCCGCCGGCGATCAGCCCGCGGCACTGCACCAGCAAGGCGGCTTCCAGCGCGTCATAGGCGATGTTGCCCAGCGACGGCAGCTTGGTGCCCGGCCCGATATCGCCGATCACCCAGCGGTGGCGCCCATCGGCGAAGGAGTCCGCCGCCTCGCGCGCGAGTTCCACCGCGGTCTTGTTCAGCTCGAAAGCGCGATCCTCAAGCTCGAACTCGCCGAGGGTGACCGGCGATCCGCCGAAGGTGTTGGTCAGCACCATGTCGGCGCCGGCCTCGTAGTAGCCGCGATGGATCTCCCGCACGACATCGGGGCGCGAGAGCACCAGCACATCCGTGCAGTTCTCCTTGCCCCAGAAATCGCGCTCGACGTCGAGGTCCATCGTCTGCACGCGGGCACCGGTACCGCCGTCGCACAGCAGCACGCGGTCGCGAAGGGCATCGAGCAGATGGGGGCGTGACATGGCGTGACTTTCAGGCGGTAAGGGCGGCGACAGGATGGGTCTTGCGTTCTGCGACCCAGAGGCGGACGGGCAGCGCGCCCGGAATGGTCAGGCTGCGCGCCGGCACGCAGCCGGTCGCACCCAGCCACCCGGCAATTTCCGCATCGTCGAAACCGGGCCAGCGATGCGCGTGGTTGCCGAGCAGATCGGCGCGCTCATGCGGGGCAAGATCGACGATCAGCAGCAGGCCTCCGGGCTTCAGCACGCGCCCGGCCTCGGTCAGCGCAACCGCCGGATCCTCGGCGTAGTGCAGCACCATCTGCAACGTGATGGCATCGAAGGACGCATCGGCCAGCGGCAGCCGGTACATGTCCGCCTGGCGCACGGCGATGTGCGGCATGCCGTGCTCGGCCAACCGCGTGCGCGCCAGGGCGAGCATGTCGCGGGAGGCATCGACGCCGACCCCTTCCTCGATGCGCGAGGACAGCCGTTCCAGCAGCCCGCCGGTACCGCAGCCGATATCGAGGAGCCGGCCCACGCGCGGCGGCAGGGCGGCGAGCAGGGCGGCCTCGATCTCCGCCCCGGGCAGGCCGAGGGCGCGCATCTCATCCCAATCGGCGCCGTGGCGACGGAAGGATTCCGACGCCGTGCGGGCGCGTTCGGCCGCCAGCCGCGCGGCCGCGCGGCGGTCGGCGGCCAGCAGCGGGTCATCCTCCGGCAGGCGGGCGAGGATCTGGCGGGCAAGGTCGGCCTCGGGCGGCACCTGGAACCAGGCATTGGCCCCTTCGGGCGTGCGTGCCAGAAGCCCGGCCTCGACCAGCAGCTTCAAGTGCCGCGACAGGCGCGGCTGGGACTGGCCGAGGATTGCCACCAGATCCGACACGCACCAGGCGCCACGGGCGCAGAGCGCGAGCAGGCGCAGCCGGGTCGGCTCGGCCGCGGCGCGGAGTTGCGTGAGGAGCTCATCCATGACGCTGGACATAGTCATAAAGATATCCTTATGTCCAGCACATCATGGCCTGGTCGATCGATGCCCGCATTCCTGTCCGCCTGCTTCATCCCGATGAGATGCCGCCCGCTGGCGCGGCCTTGCTGACCGAGGGGGACGCGCCCGCCCCGCCCGGCACGACAGCCTGGGCGGCGTTCACGGCGACGGTGCCGGGCCATGCGCCGGGCTGCGCCTGCTGCCAGCCACGAACCCCTGTTGCCGCGGCGCTTGACCGATTGTTCACCCTGCGCGTCCGCCAGCAGGTGCCCTGGTTCACCGAAGTGGTGGCCCGGATTGAAACCCAGGCTGGACAGGCGGCGCTTGACGCTGCTTTGGCAGCAGATGTCCTGGCCGTCGCCCGGTTCCGCCGCGCCTGACGTCAATCCATGTACGAAGCATCACTTTGTTTCGATATCGTTACACGCTAACTTTCCTCGTCCCAAGGCTGCAACTGGGACGGGAGGTGCAACCATGGCCACTCTGCAAACCATCCTCGGACAACCGATCCGCTGGCAGGCGGCGCCAGGCGATGCCGATCTGGCGCTCTTCCTCGGCGATCTGCAGGCGAACATCCTCAAGGGACATGGCCGGCATCATACCGGCAACCTGTTCCTGAGCTTCGCCGGCATGACGCCGGATGACGTCGCGGCGGTGCTTCGGACACTCGGCCAGAACTGCACCAGCGCCTATAGCCAGTTGCGGAAGAACCGACGCCAGCCGCCCTATCTCGATGGCGGCACGGTCATGTGCGTGTTCCTGAGCGCGGGCGGCTATCGCGCGCTCGGCCCCCTGGCGACATTGCCGCCAGGCGAGGCCTTTGCCGCCGACATGCCGGCGCGGCAGGCGATCCTGTCCGACCCGCCGCGCAGCGCCTGGCAAGCGGCCGGCTGGACTGAAGGCCTGCCGGCACCGGACGCCATGGTGCTGGTCGCCGATGCGCGGGAACAGCAGGTCACCGCAGCCCTCGAAGCGGTCGAAGGCTGGCTCAACGGCACCGGCGTGCGGGTCCTCGTGGTCGAACGCGGCCGCCAGCAGACCAGGGTCTTCAAACATGGCGCCGCGGCTGAGGGCGTCGAGCATTTCGGCTATGTGGACGGCCGCAGCCAGCCCCTGTTCCTCGAGGAGGATCTGGCGAAGGAACCGCAGGCGCAGTGGAGCGCGCGCTTCAACCCATCCCAGTTCATCGTCGCTGATCCGAACGGTCGCACGCCGCTGTCGGCCGGCAGCTATTTCGTGTTCCGCAAGCTCGAACAGAATGTCCGCGGCTTCAAGAAGGCGGAGGAAGACCTCGCCGCCGCGCTCGGCCTGGTGGGCGAGGATGCCGAACGCGCCGGCGCGACAATCGTCGGCCGCTTCGAGGACGGCACGCCGATCGTGCTCAGCGAGGATGCGACGCAGGATCCGCCGCCGAACGACTTCACCTTCGACGCCGATACGAACGGCGCGAAGTGCCCCTTCCACGCCCATATCCGCAAGACCAACCCACGTGGCGACGTGAAGCGCCAATTCGGGCTGCCGGATGCGAGCGGCGATCGGAACCCGATCATGGCGCGGCGCGGCATTACCTATGGCCATCGGCGCCGCAAGGCCGACGACACGGACTTCGCCGATCCCGAGGGCCAGGAACCGACCGGCGATGTCGGGCTGCTTTTCATGGCCTATATGGCCAGCATCGAGGCGCAGTTCGAGTTCACCCAGCAGAGCTGGGCCAACAACGAAGATTTCGTCCGCCCCGGCACCGGCGTGGATCCGGTGATCGGCCAGGGCGCGGGCGCCAAGCCTCTCGGCTTCGGCGGCTTCGTGAAGATGCTGGGGGGCGCCTATTTCTTCGCGCCGTCGCTGTCGTTCCTGCGTAGCGTCGGCACCTGACGCGGGCGCACGGATCTGGCGCAGATCCCGCCTGAGTGGACCCACTCAGGCGGACGACGATGTTCGCACAAGCAGGAGGTTCGACCGGTTTGCGTGAGTGGGTCGAACGCACGCCGCGCTGGAGCGTGATGGCTGAACTCGCGCATGCACCGGCCGCCTGAATCACTCGATTAAACAACAGGTTAGAGCGTGAATGGCGAACGAACGTGAACCAATCACGCGCTGGAGCAGGATCCGTTCGCCTTCGCTCACGCCTCCTGCTCTATGCCCTTGTTTGATCGTATGATTCACGCCTCCGGTAAGACCACCTGCGGCGATCACGCTTTAATCGGGCAGGGTCTTCTCCCCCTCCCCCAGCGCCTTCTGCATCTGCACCACATCGACCCAGCGGCCGAACTTCATCCCGACCGCCTTCAGCACGCCCACCTGGCGGAAGCCCAGCGAGATGTGCAGTCCGATCGAGCCGACATTGTCGGAATCGCCGATCACCGCGACCATCTGGCGGATACCCATCGCCTCGGCCCGGCGCAGCAATTCCGCGACCAGCGCCTTGCCCACGCCCTGGCCGCGGATGTCGTCGCGGATGTAGACCGAATCCTCGGCGGTGAAGCGATAGGCCGAGCGCGGCCGGAACGGCGCGAAATAGCCATAGCCGAGGATCAGCCCGTCCTCCTCAGCCACCAGCCAGGCATGGCCGCCATCCTGCACCTTCGCCATGCGGGCGGCGATGTCGCCGGCGTCGGGCGGGTCTTCCTCGAAGGTGCCGGTGCCGTGCAGGACGTGATGGGCGTAGATCGCCGTCATGGCCGGCACATCGGCGGCGACGGCATCGCGCAGCGTGATCGTCATGCCGGCAGCCCGGCGGCGTCGGCCACCGCCTCGGCCAAGGCCAGCAACGCGCGGTCGGAACCGTGCGCACCGACCAGCGACAGCCCGACCGGCGCGCCGCCCACCCTGGCCGCCGGCAATGTCACTTCCGGCAGACCGCACAAACCGGCAATCGCCGTCACACCCATCGTCTTCTCACGCACCGCATTCTGCTCCGCCTGGCTCGCGCTCAGCAGCGGCGCCGGCGCGGGGGATGTGGGGTAGATCAGCACCGCGCCGCCGGCCAGCAGGGCGCGGATGCGGGCCTGCGCCACGCGGCGGAAGGCGCGGCCGGCAGCTGCCTTGGCCGGGTCCATCGCCTTCGCCGCGGCGAAGCGTTCCTTCACGCCGGGGCCGAAGGCCGGGTTGGTCGCTTCGATCCACGGGCCGAGGCTGGTCCAGGCCTCGACCGCCTGGGCGCAGCGGAACGCTTCGTAGAAGGCTTCCAGCCCCTCGGGCGCGATATTGATGGGCAGGGCCGCGCCCAGGATCCCCTCCGCCGCCTCCAGCGCCGGCGCGAGGGCCGCCGCCGTCGCGGGCTCGGCGTTCATCCACGCCTCCTGCACCTTCAGTAGCGGCCCGGTCGCGGCACTTCCGCCGGACGGCAGCAACACATCGCCCACACGCCGCAGCAGGGATGCGTGGGCGGTGAACCACCCAGCCGTGTCGTAGGCCGGGCCAAGCGGGCAAGCGCCGGTCAGGCTGACCGCACCCCAGGAGGGCCGGATGCCGTAGATGCCGCAATACGACGCCGGAATGCGCACCGACCCGCCGGTGTCCGACCCCATGGCGAGGTCGGCAAGTCCGGCAGCGACGGCCGCCGCCGAGCCGCAGGACGATCCGCCGGGGAATCGGTCCGGTGCGGCCGGGTTGATGGGCGTGCCGTGCCAGACATTCTCCCCGGTCAGGCCATAGGCCAGTTCGACGGTCCTGGTCTTGCCGACCAGCCGCGCGCCGGCTTCGAGCAAGGCCGTGACCACGGCGGCATCGGCGGTCGCCGGGGGATGCGTGCGCGCCCAGTCCGGATTGCCGTAGCCGGTGACGTCGCCGGCGGTGTCGTACAGGTCCTTGACCGCGAAGGTCAGGCCGGCGAGCGGGCCGGAAGCGGCCCCGGCGCGCGTCGTCCGGGGGCCGGGAACAAAGGCGCCCACGGGATCATCGGTCATGCAGTGTGCTCCGGCGCATCGAGGCCGAAGGGTGGAGCAGCGGCGGCGCGGTGACAACTGCGGGGGGCTGCGGCGATGGGGGTTGGCGGAGGGGGCTATGCCCCCTCCGGGCCTCCCCCACCAAAGGCTTAAGGCCTTTGGAAACCGTTACCTGGCGCCGGGCCCGACGTGCGCGCCCGATGCCAAGGGCTGCCCCTGCCGTGGGGGGTGCCTAACCGTTGGCCAACACCAAAGTCGAGGTTTCCAAAGGCCTTAAGCCTTTGGTGGGGTGAGCCCGAGAGGGGCGACGCCCCTCTCGGTCCCACCGCCCAGGATCCGACCCTCAAATCCCCAGGCCGTCGGTCACCGCGCGCGCAGGAATTCCGGCACGCGCAGCAGGATGAACTCGTTGTCGTCGGCGCGCGTCAGGTGGCGGCCGGCGCTGAACGGCAGGTTGTTGTCGTTGGCGACGATGATGGTGTCGGCATCGACCATCGCAACGTCCTCGATGGTGAAGAAGGGGAAGCTGAAGCGATCATTCGCCGCGCCGGCCGGGCGGTCGCCGCGCTGGCGCGCCAGGTTGTCCGGGTCGCGGATCGCCATCAGGTCGATATGGCCGATCTTGCGCACGAAGCCCTCGGCATCGACGTCGCCGAGATCGACCAGATAGATCCGCTTGTGCCGCGCGGGCGCCGGGAAGCAGGGGCGTTCGGCTGTGGATGGCGTGCCCTGCGCGCAGGCGAGGCCGGGATCGCCTTCGCCGTTGTCGCGCTCGATGATCAGCGCGCGGCGGTCGTCGACCATGTTGAAGTCGCCGATCGCCGTCGCACCCGCTTCAAGCCGGTAGCGCATGGTCCGCCCGGTCCAGACGGCGCGCGCCGTGTCGAATTCCAGGATGCGCAGGAAGGCGCCTTCCGCCTGGTCGGAATTCGGCGCGAACAGCGGCTGTTCCAGAAGCGCATACAGCCGCGAGCCATCCGGCGCGGCGGCCATGCCCTCATACCCGCCGGACCGGCGCACGCGGAACGGCACGCCCTGCGTCGGGCTGGCCGGCACCGAGAAGGCGGGGTTGTCGGGCGAACGCAGCGGCTGGCCGTCCAGCATCGATTCGACCACCCGCAGCACGCGGCCCTGCGCGTCGAGATGGATCAGGAAGGGGCCGAATTCCTCGCCGATCCAGAAGGTGCCGTCCGGCATGGGCTGGATGGATTCAGGGTCGAAATCCGCCCCGGTCAGGAAGCGTTCCGGCGTCGCGTCGGTGGTGATGTGGAAGGGGATCACGCGGTTCGGATCGGACAGGAAGATAGTGCGCTCGACGGCCACCTGGCCGGTGCGGAAGTCGGGCCGCACCTTGTGGAACATCAGCATCGCGTCGGGACTGTTGCGGCGATTGCCGAAGCCGTTGTCGGTCAGCACCCAATAGGCGCCGGGCTCGCCCGCCACCGGCTTGATGCCGGAGAAGCCCTGCACCGGCTGGCCGTTGAACGGCAACGAAAGCCCCGTGCGGCGGCTGCCATAGGCCGGTCCGGTATCGCCCGGCGCGCTGCCGACCTGGTCGTTACGGGTGTTGCCCGCGCCTGTGTAGCGGCCGGAGACGGCCAGGCCCGGCGGCACGCCCTCGGGCGGGGCGGTGAAGGTTGCGGCCGGCAGGATGGCGTGGCCGGTGAGCGTCGCCTCGAAGCGCTGGTCGGCCAGCGCCGGCCCGGCGGCCATCAGGGCGGTGGCAAGAATCAGTCGGCGCATGGAACCCCCGTTCGTTTGTGCGGAACGGGGCGGCTCTACAGGGCCTGCATTGCGCCGGCGTGACGGCGCGGTTGCGGCTGCGGGACAAGCGGCGGCGGCCACGACCGCGGTCGGCACGACAGGATCCGTTGGATCTGCCGCGTATGCGGGCCGGGCGGCGGCGTCAGGTCAGGTTGAGCAGCGCCGCCTTGGTGGACAGCGCGGCCAGCATGGCCACGACCAACGCCGGCCCGGCGCCGAGGCGCTGCGCCAGCACGAAGGTGACGGTGCCGAGGATGAAGGCCCAACTCACGATTTCGCCGAGGCTTGGGTCGACCATTGCAGTGCCTCCCATCTGGAACATGTCCTGATCGTCATATACTGGACATGTTACCCCCAAGACCAGGGTTTCCGCGCCTCAGGCGCGAAAAGTCGCGAGGCCTCGCCTCGGCCGCCCATCCGGCCCCCAATTCGGCGCATCCAGCCAGCCGGCGATGGCATCGCGGCGGGACGGCCATTCATCCGCCAGGATCGAGAACCAGGCCGTGCTGCGCTGCCGCCCCTTGACCACCAGCAGATCCCGCAGCGTGCCCTCATAGGTGAAGCCGAGCCGGTCCGCCGCGTGGCGCGAGGGCATGTTCAGCGCGTTGCACTTCCAGGTCAGGCGGCGGTAGCCGAGGTCGTCCATGGCGTGGCGCATCAGCAGGAACATCGCCTCGGTCGCCGCGCGGGACCGCTGCATGCGCGGGGAGAACCAGATGTTGCCGATCTCGATATGCGCATGCGCCGGGAACATCTCCATCAGCGTCAGCCAGCCATCGGCCGTGCCGGTAACGTGGGGGCGGATGGCCCAGGCCATGGGGTCGTGGGTGGCGGCGAAGGCGGCGACGTGGCTGCGCATCGCGGCTTCCGTCGCGAAGGGCCCGGCCCCGAGATAGGCCCAGGACGCGTCGGCCGGCTGGCCCTGCGCGGCGCGGAACAGTTCCGTCGCGTGACGGACATGCAGGGGTTCGAGATCGACCGAGACCCCGCGATGCGGCACGCGGGCGGGCAGCGGCCGCGGCGTCGTGTCCACGGTGGGGCCGAGCGGCGGGTCGGTTTCGGGATCGACGGGGATCCCCGGGGGCAGGTCCTGCATGGGGGGCAGGAAAGCCCCGCACCCGCTGCAGCACAAGACGGCGCATTCCTGTTGCGCAATATGCGGCAGCGCAGCACAAGACCCTGCCATGAACGATGCCGCGATGCCTGCCGCCCCCATGATCCCCGCCGCTTATTTCGGCGAGCGCGTGACCTGGGTGCACCACTGGACCGACCGCCTGTTCTCCTTCCGCTGCACGCGGGACACGGCGTTCCGCTTCCGCGCGGGTGAATTCGCCATGATCGGGCTGATGGCGAACGGCAAGCCGCTGGTGCGCGCCTATTCGGTGGCGAGCCCGACCTGGGATGAGGAACTCGAATTCCTGTCCATCAAGGTGCAGGAGGGGCCGCTGACCTCGCGGCTGCAGCATGTCGCGCTCGGCGATACGGTGCTGATCGGCAGGAAGCCGACCGGCACGCTGGTGACCGACAACCTGCTGCCCGGGCGGACGCTGTGGCTGCTGGCGACGGGCACCGGCCTCGCCCCCTTCCTGTCCCTGGCGCGCGAACCCGATGTGTATGAGCGGTATGAGCGCGTCGTCGTCGCCCATACGGTGCGGCAGGTCGCCGAGCTGGCGCATCGCGACCTGTTCGAGCGCGATCTGCCGGCCCATGAATTCCTCGGCGAGATGGTCGCCGGCAAGCTGCTCTACTACCCGTCGGTGACGCGCGAACCGTTCCGCCACCAGGGCCGCATCACCGACCTGATCGAATCGGGGCGGATCTTCGGCGATCTGGGCCTTCCGGTGCTCAGCCCCGAGCATGACCGGGTCATGCTCTGCGGGTCGGAAGCGATGAACCGTGACGTCAAGGCCATGCTCGAAGCCCGCGGCTTCGAAGAAGGGGCGAACAACGCGCCCGGCACCTATGTGGTCGAAAAAGCCTTCGTGACCAAGTAGACTGCGGCGATACAGCGCCGCGGGCGAGCTGCGGTACCATTGCGCGCCCCCTGTGGCCGCGCTTCCCCAGGACGCCGGAAATCCGCCGGGCCCGTAAGCTCACGCTTGCGTTGGATCAAGGCTTCGGGCGCTATTGCCTTGTTGCATTGCCCTTACGAGGCAGGATTCCGTGTCGTCGGGACGCGGGACCTTTCGGTCGGGCGCACGACAACAATGGCAAGCCGGCGCGGCCGGAGGGGAGGAACAATGAGTTCGACGACACTGGGGGCCGGGTCCGCGACCCGGCCGATGACCAACGAGGAGCGGAAGGTCATCATCGCCTCCTCGCTCGGTACCGTGTTCGAGTGGTACGACTTCTACCTCTTCGGTTCCCTCGCGGCGGTGATCGGCGCGAACTTCTTCAACCCGCTCGGCGCCGACGGCCAGCCGATGTTCAACGAGGCGACGCGCAACATCTTCGCGCTGCTGGCCTTCGCCGCGGGCTTCCTGGTGCGCCCCTTCGGCGCGCTGGTGTTCGGCCGGCTCGGCGATATGGTCGGGCGCAAATACACCTTCCTCATCACCATCCTGATCATGGGTACATCGACCTTCGTGGTCGGCATCCTGCCCACCTCGGCCAGCATCGGCATCTCGGCCGCCGTCATCCTGATCCTGCTGCGCATGCTGCAGGGCCTTGCCCTTGGCGGCGAATACGGCGGAGCCGCGACCTATGTCGCCGAGCACGCGCCGCAGGGCCGGCGCGGCTTCTACACATCCTTCATCCAGGTCACGGCCACCGCCGGCCTGTTCCTCTCGCTGCTGGTGATCCTGTTCACCCAGCTTGCGGTGGGCCCGGAGAACTTCGCCGCCTGGGGCTGGCGCATTCCGTTCCTGGTCTCGATCGCGCTGCTCGCCATCTCGGTCTGGATCCGGTTGCAGATGGAAGAAAGCCCGGCCTTCCAGAAGATGAAGGCTGAAGGGACGCATTCGAAGGCGCCGATCTCCGAGGCCTTCTTCCAGTGGAAGAACGCGAAGATCGCGCTGTTCGCGCTGCTCGGCCTCGTCGCTGGCCAGGCGGTGGTCTGGTACACGGGCCAGTTCTACGCGCTGTTCTTCCTCGGCCAGGTGCTGAAGGTGGATGGCTTCACCACCAACATGCTGATCGCCTGGTCGCTGCTTCTGGGTTCGGGCGGCTTTGTCTTCTTCGGCTGGCTGTCCGACAAGATCGGCCGCAAGCCGATCATCCTCGGCGGCTGCCTGATTGCGGCGCTGACCTATTTCCCGCTGTTCAAGCTGCTCAGCGCGGAAGCGAACCCGGACCTTGCCCGGGCGCATGCGAACATCTCGGTCCAGGTGGTGGCCGACCCCTCGACCTGCTCCTTCCAGTTCAACCCGACGGGAACGGCCCGCTTCACCCAGCCCTGCGACATCGCCAAGGCCGCCCTCGCCCGCGCCTCGGTCAACTACCGGGTCGAGGAAGCGCCGGCGGGCACCGTCGCCGGCGTGCGCATCCAGGGCGGCCAGGTCATGCTGGCGAACAGCCCGACCTTCGCGCGTGAACTCGGCGCAGCGCTGACCGCGGCGGGCTATCCGGCGGCGTCCAACCCGTCGGTGGTCAAGATGTCGAACCCCTTCGACATCTTCCGCGAGCAGCCGGCCGTGCTGATCGGCATCCTCACGCTGCTGGTCATCTACGTGACCATGGTCTACGGCCCGATCGCGGCGGCGCTGGTGGAATTGTTCCCCACGCGCATCCGCTACACCTCGATGTCGCTGCCCTATCACATCGGCAATGGCTGGTTCGGCGGGCTGCTGCCGGCGACGTCCTTCGCCATGATCGCGCAGACCGGCGACGTGTATTTCGGCCTCTGGTACCCGATCGTCATCGCGCTGATGACGGTGGTGATCGGCCTGTTCTTCGTGCCGGAGACGAAGGACCGCGACATCTATGCGGGCGACAGCCAGCATCACTAGAGCAGATCCCGATCAGGTGGAATCATCTGATCGGGTGAAGATGCTCGAAGACCAAGGGGCTAGAGCCGCTGCCGTGAGCCATGGCGAACGGGAGCGGCTCTGGAGCGTGATGGCCGTAATGCGAATGCATCTGGGGTGTGAATCACGCGATTAAACAATAGGTTAGAGCGTGATGGGTGAACGAATGTGAACCAATCATGTTCTAAGACCTGACCGGTGTTGGGCCCAACGAGGGCCCCGGACGGGCGACGCCATTCGGTTGGCGCCGCCCATTTTTTGCACGACAGGCAGCATTTTCATAACGGTTTCGTTCTAAAATACCGTTAATTTCAACCACACGTTACATATTGCCGGGCATGATACCCGCTAATTGCCTCTAAATAATCTTCCTATACCACCTGGACTTGTATATCCCCTCTCCGATCGCGAAACCGAGAGGCCACGTCCATGGCTTTGCTCCAGAACACCACATCGCCGACGGACCCCCTGCTTCTCGTCGAGGATCCACTCCCGACGGCGCCGTCCGACATCCTGGTGCAGGGCGCCGCCGCCGCGACGGCGGCCCCGCGCGTCGTCTTCATCGATCCCACCGTGGCCGATGGCGGAGACGGGTCCGAGGGATCGCCCTTTGATTCCTGGTCCGACGTCACCTTCGAGGCTGGGACGCTCTACCTCCAGCGCGGCGGCACCGTCTCGCAGGGGTTCATCGTCTCGGGGCAGGGCAGCGCCGATGCGCCGATCGTCATCGGGTCGTATGGCGAAGGGGTCGCGCGCATCGAAGGGACGGTGGTCATCGACGGTGCCAGCCATGTGACCGTCAACGGCCTCGACATCACCGGCGGGCAGGGCTTCGGCATCTATGTCACCGGCAATGCCACGGCCGTCACGCTGCAGGACAACGACGTCCATGGCGGCCTGTCGGGCATCTACCTCGACGGCACGTCGATCGAAGGCGTGGCGATCGCCGGCAACCGGGTCCACGACAACGACACCAACGGCATCTGGATCAACGGCGCGGCCGCCACCGACGCCAACCCGGCGCTGATCATCGGCAACACCATCTACCGCAATGGCGAGAGCGGCATCACCCTGCACGGCAGCCACGTCATCGTGGATGGCAACACGGTGGTGAACAACGGCGTCTCCGGCCTGCCCGGCAATTCGGGCATCCACGTCTTCGGCCTCGCCGAAGGGGATGGGCTGGGACGGCTCAACGTCATCTCGAACAACGTGGTCGCCTACCAGCATGAGCCGGATTCCTTCGACGGCCACGGCATCCAGCTCGACCACTTCTCCGGACAGAACGTCGTCACCGGCAACCAGATCATCGGCAATGACGGGCCGGGCATCACGATCTACAGCTCGGACGGCAACTACGTCGCGCAGAACCATCTCGAGGGGAATGGCGCGGACAGCGCCGGCACGCGCGACGGCATCCTCGGGCAAACCGAGATCTACGTCGCCAATGCCGGCTGGACCCCCGAACTCAGCGCCGGCAACCTGATCACGGAGAACACCATCGTGGCGTCGGCCGACGGCGCCCACGCCATCGTCGTCACCGGCGGTGCCGAGGCCGGCGGCAACATGGTGGGCGGCAATACCGTCAGCCTCGGCACCGGTTCGACCGGCTATGCCTGGGGCGGTGACGAAACCTCCGACCTCGCGCAGTGGAACAGCCTCAGCGCCGATGACGGGTTGGACGATACGTCGGGTGCCCTGTCGAAGGCCGCACCTGTCTTCGACGCAGCCCTTCTGCTGCCTGGCTATGACGAACATTCCACGCTGATTGCGACGCCGCAGGCCGATGCCTCGAACCGGCTAGTGGCCTCGGCCGGTGGCAACCTGGTCGGCGGGTCGGCCATGGATCGGCTCGCCGGCGACGACGGGGCGAACCGCATCGAGGGGCTGGGCAGCACCGACTACATCGCCGGCGGCGCCGGCAACGACACGCTGCTCGGCGGCGACGGGGATGACATGGTCGGCGGCGGCGCGGGGCATGATTCCGTGCAGGGCGGCTCCGGCGGCGACATCCTGACCGGGGGCATCGGCAACGACACGCTGCTGGGCGAGGACGGCGAGGACTGGCTGAGCGGCGGCGACGGCGCGGACCGGCTGAATGGCGGCGCGGGCTTCGATGCGCTGACCGGCGGTGCCGGGGCCGATGTCTTCGTCGCCGCGCCGGGCATGGGCGGCGACCTGGTCTTCGACTTCACCGACGGGGTGGACAGGATCGACGTCAGCGCGCTCGGCATCTCCGGCACCAGCCAGATGGTGATCGTGGGCGGGACGGACGCCACGCTGATCAGCTTTGGCGGGGAGGACCTGATGGTGCTGCTCGGCGTCGCGCCGGGCGCCCTGGGGGCGGCGGATTTCGTGTTCGGCTGACAGGCAGGGTCGCGCGCGAGCCTGGGCGCCAGACTTCCGCCGCGCTTGACCCATCGCAATGCGCCCGCCGCACCTCTCCGCCACTTGCTTGCGCGGTGGCGGGCGGTCCAGGCTCCTGCCACGGGGAAGACGAACGGCAGGGAAGGCGTCCAGCAATGACCGGCGCGACTGGCTATGACGCCACCTATGCGGCCTGGCGCCGCGACCCCCAGGCCTGGTGGGCCGCGGCGGCGAGCGGCATCGCCTGGGACACGCCACCCGCGCGCATCTTCGACCCGTCGCTGGGCGTCTATGGCCGCTGGTTCGCGGGCGGGCGGCTGAACACCTGCTTCAACGCCGTCGATCGCCACGTCGCGGCCGGCCGTGGCGCGCAGCCCGCCATCATCTGGGACAGTCCGATGACCGGGCGGGCCGAGACCATCACCTATGCCGACCTGCTCGACCGCGTTTCGCGGCTGGCCGGAGCGCTCGCCCAGCGTGGCGTGACGAAGGGCGACCGCGTCATCGTCTATATGCCGATGGTGCCGGAAGCCGCCATTGCCATGCTCGCCTGCGCGCGGCTCGGCGCAGTGCATTCGGTCGTGTTCGGCGGCTTCGCCGCGGCCGAACTCGCCACCCGTATCGCCGATGCGAAGCCGAAGGCCATCGTCACGGCCTCCTGCGGGCTCGAACCCGGGCGGGTGGTCAAATACAAGCCGCTGATCGATGCCGCGATCGGGCTTTCGCCGCACAAGCCGGATGCGGTGCTGATCCTGCAACGCCCCGAACACCCCTGCGACCTCGCGCCCGGGCGCGATGCCGACCTGCTCGCGGCGATGGCAGCGGCCACGCCGCACCCCTGCGTCAGTGTCGAGGCGACCGACCCGCTCTACATCCTCTACACATCCGGCACGACAGGCGCGCCCAAGGGCATCCTACGCGACAATGGCGGCCATGCGGTCGCGCTGCACAATTCCATGTCGCTGGTCTATGGCGTCGGTCCCGGCGACGTGTTCTGGGCGGCGTCCGATGTCGGCTGGGTGGTGGGCCATTCCTACATCGTCTACGCGCCGCTTCTCGCCGGCTGCACCACGGTGATCTTCGAAGGCAAGCCGGTCGGCACCCCCGATGCCGGCACCTTCTGGCGGGTCTGCGAACGGCATGGCGTGAAGGTGCTGTTCACCGCCCCGACCGCGATCCGCGCCATCAAGAAGGAAGACCCCGACGGCACGCTGCTGAAGCGCCACGACCTGTCGAAGCTGGACGCGCTGTTCCTCGCCGGCGAGCGCTGCGATCCCGACACCATCACCTGGTCCGAACGCCTGCTCGCCAAGCCGGTGATCGACCATTGGTGGCAGACCGAGACCGGTTGGACCATCACCGGCAATTTCCGCGGCCTCGGCCTGTTCCCCACGCGCCCCGGTTCGGGCGGCAAGCCCGCCCCCGGCTACGACGTGGTGGTGCTGGATGAGGCGCATCAGGAGGTCCCGCACGGGCAGATCGGTTCCCTCGCGGTGCGGCTGCCGCTGCCGCCCTCCGCCCTGCCTACCCTGTTCAATGCGGATGACCGTTTTCGCGAGGCCTACCTCTCGGCCTTCCCCGGCTACTACTCGACCGCCGATGCCGGCATGGTCGATGACCAGGGCTATGTCTGGGTGATGTCGCGCACCGACGACATCATCAACGTCGCCGGCCACCGGCTGTCCACCGGGGCGATGGAGGAAGTCCTTTCCGCGCATCCCGATGTCGCGGAATGCGCGGTGGTCGGCGTGCGCGACACGCTGAAGGGCCAGGTGCCGCTCGGCCTGGTGGTTCTGAAGCATGGCGTGGCGAAATCCGAAGCCGAGATCGGCCGCGAACTGATCGCCATGGTGCGCGACCGCATCGGCCCTGTCGCCGCCTTCAAGGATGCGCGCGTCGTCGCCCGGCTGCCCAAGACCCGCTCCGGCAAGATCCTGCGCGCGACGCTGCGCAAGATCGCCGACGGCGACGATTTCGTGGTGCCGCCGACCATCGACGATCCAGTGATCCTCGAGGAGGTCGGGGAGGTGCTGAAGGGCGCGATGCGCTGAGGGCCGGTCCTGGAAAAAGGCAGCGAGCCATGGGCCTCAGGGCGAGTCGCAGCGCGACAGGCGCGAAGAAGGATGGAGGGGCTTTGCCCCCTCATAGTCCCCTTTGCCGAACCTGAGGACAAACCGGAAACGAGGTTGCGGCATTTGGCATCGCCTTCGCTGGGAAAGGCGCCGGTGGCCTTGAGCATGGCCATGATTTCTCCGACCAGTTCGATCCCGGGGGGATCGTCGCCGGGCGTCACGATGGCCGTGTCGATCAGCGCCCGTGCAGCCTCCAGTACGTCCTGGCCCTTTCCGGCATCGATGCCCCGCCGCAGCTCCGCCACGCGCGCTGTGTAGGTCTGCGCAAGGTTTGGGTGCAACGCCGGCGGCGCGATGCTGGCCTCTGCCGACGCCACGCGCAGTTCATCGCGGCGCGCCTCGAGCTCGGTCAGCTTCTTCTGGATGCTGGACGCCTTCAGACCGTCCGCGACCGCCTCCAGGATGTTCTCGATCTTGCGCTCAACAAGGTTCACCTCCCGCCGGCGGGCTGATCCGCAACGCCGCTGCGATCTTGCGGATCGTCTCGCCAGCCTCAGCGCGCTGCACCGCGCGCTCACGCAGATCCTCGGAGTATGGCCGCATCGGCGCTGGCCTCCATCGCCCAGCCCAACGCTTGAATCAGGTCCCAGCCCGTTTCGGAATCCCAATTCCAACGAAAAGCAGCGCGCTCTAGAGCGTTTTCCGACCTGCCTGAATCTTTGTTCTTCCGCGACGCGGGAGGGATCTGATTCAAGCTGACGGTCGGAGTGGAGGCCGACGGTCATGACCAAGGCGCTGTCGGAGGATCTTCGG